>JAIFLK010000089.1 GCA_020049115.1 Chloroflexota bacterium
TCACCCTCAGCCAAAACTTGCATGGCGAATTGGTCATGACTCAATGGGCGGAGTGTAATGGCTTAGAATTTATGGAACAAATCGCCATGCAACTATTACAACTATTCCCCTCATTGGCAAAAGTGAAACTCTCGCGCCAATGGACAGAACCATGTGACGTAACCCTTGATAACAACCCTATCACTGGCATCACGCCCATTGAAGGCTTTTTCCTTGATGTCGGCTGGGGTGCGGACAGCCTCACCACTGCCCCCGCCACCGCCAAACGATTAGCCGCATTAATTAAAAATTAGGAATTACGAATTAGGAAATTTTTAATTCCTAATTTTTAATTCCTAATTCCTAATTCCCATGTCCCCAATTGCCATTATTACTGGAGCGAGCCGCCAACATGGTATTGGCGCGGCCATTGCCCGCGAGTTGGTCGCGGCGGGCGCAGATGTTTTTCTCACCTATTATCATCGCTATGATACAGAGGTCAGCCAATTTCACATTACGCCCACCGAGATGGCCGATTTAGTGGCGGAGTTGCAGCAATCGGGGCAGCGGGTGGCGATTATGGAAGTGGATTTAACGCAACCAGGCGCGATAACGCAACTGTTTGACCAGGCTGAAGCCGCCCTCGGCGCGGTGAATATTCTGGTTAATAACGCCTGCCACTCTGAACAAGGTGGGATTGATGACCTGACGGCGGAGTCGTTAGACCGCCATTATGCCATGAATGTGCGCGCCATGATGCTGTTGTGTGCCGAATTTGTGAAACGGTATCGCGCCCATCATCTCAACGCCCAGCAGCCAGGGCGCATTATCAACCTGACTTCGGGGCAAGGTCTCACGCCCATGCCCAATGAGTTGGCTTATGTGGCGACCAAAGGCGCGGTAGATGCGTTCACTTACAGTTTGAGCGAGGGAATTGCGGCGGATGGGATTACGGTTAATGCCGTTGACCCTGGCATTACGGATACGGGCTGGATTCCGCTTGACCTGAAAGTTCAATTTCTGGAGTCTGCTCCTATGGGGCGGATAGGACGGCCTGAAGATGCGGCGCGCTTAGTTGGTTTTTTAGCTTCCCCTAAAGCGGGTTGGATTACGGGGCAAATTATTCGCTCGCGGGGCGGATTATAAAACAATGAGCAATGGACAATGGACAATTAAAAAATTGTCCATTGTCCATTGCTCATTATTCATTACTCATTGTGAGACAAAGGTTTGCTTAAACCTTCCTTTAAATCTATCATGGAAGGGTGTGTCACACGCCATTGTGTGACACAGAGTTAGCTCAAAACTGAGTTAACTCTATTCACCATTTTACGCTAGAATCACCGTAAAGGCGAGTCCAATGTATCAAGATTTAGCCCCCTCACCCCAGCCCTCTCCCAAAGGGCGAGGGAGTATCTTGTCTCCCCTCGCCCTTTGGGAGAGGAGCGGGGGTGAGAGGAATTTAATTGTTGCACCCAAATCTTGATACGCGTAGTCTAGTGTAATATTTACTCAACACTTTGCTTAGAGGTCAATCCCATGCGTACCTTGCCTAAACATGTTCCCTTTTATTTATCGCGGCCTATCCGTTTTTGGCAAACATATGACCAAAATAATTTTCGGGCGGATTTAATCGCGGGGGTGACAGTGGCGATAATCTCACTTCCCCAAGCTATTTCTTTTACCTTTATCGCCAAATTGCCTCCTGAAATGGGCATATACACCGCCATTGTGGGCGCGGTTATCGCGGCTTTATGGGGGTCATCTAACCAAACCTATACTGGCCCCACTAACGCCATTTCTTTGTTGGTATTATCCACCCTCTTAGCCACTGCCCCGCCTCACACCCCTGAATTTATCATTGCTGCTGGTTTATTAGCCGTCATGGTCGGCGTTTTTCAGCTATTCATGGGATTAGCCGAGTTGGGCATGTTGGTCAATTTTGTATCACATTCCGTTATTGTTGGCTTTTCTACGGGCGCAGGCGTGTTAATTGCCCTGAGCCAATTACGCGCCCTGCTTAAGCTAGATATTGAAGACCGCACTATTATTGAAACAATTTATGGTTTAATCACCCATATTCAAGAAACCCACCTGGCCACCGCCATACTTGGGATTGGCACAATGGTGCTGATTATCGCCTTACGCAAAATAATCCCTAAAATACCAGGGTCATTGGTTGCCATGTTAGTAACCTCCCTCATTGTTTTTGTCCTCAAATTAGACCAACATGGCGTGATTGTCATTGGTAATTTGCCTAGTCAATTACCCCCCGTAGCCAAACTCCCCTTTTTGAACCTTGATTTAATTGCCCGCTTATCAACAGGCGCATTGGCCGTTGGCTCAATTAGCCTGGTGCAAACAGCGGCTGTTGCTCGTTCTTTGGCGGCTCAAAGCGGTCAACGGTTAGATAGCAACCAAGAATTTGTGGGGCAGGGCTTAGCAAACATTGCCGTAGGCTTTTTGTCAGGCTATCCTTGTTCTGGCTCATTCTCCGTTTCCACCGTCAATTACAAATCAGGGGCGCGCACCTCATTATCAGCCCTCATTTCTGGGGTCGCGATGTTATTTATCATCTTAACCTTAGCCCCATTAGCCGCTTATTTACCCCGTGCCTCCATGGCGGGAGCCTTGATTGTAACAGCTTATGGCATGTTGAATAAAGATGAAATTAAACGTATTTTGCAAGGCACACGAGGCGACAGCTTAATTATGGCGGTGACTTTTTTTGGCACCCTCTTTTTACGAATAGAATTTGCCGTTTTAGCGGGCATTTTGCTCTCATTCGCCGTTTACATTTTGAAAAGTAGCACGCCTAAAGTCTACGAAGTTTTACCCGACGCAAATTTCAAACACTTCATCTCCCAACCCGATAAACCCTCTTGCCCACAATTGGCGGTCATCGACATCTTAGGGGATTTATATTTTGGGGCAGTGAGTCATATTGAAAAAGCTCTCCATGAACACATGAGTCAAAACCCCACCAAACGCTACCTATTATTACGAATGCACAGCGTTAATCAATGTGATTTTAGTGGGATTCATACCCTGGAAAGCATTGTTCAAGGCTACCGTGACCGTCATGGCGATGTGTTCATGGTGCGGGTTAAGCCCGATGTGATGCGGGTCATGCGAGCAACGGGCTTTGATAATTTTTTAGGGGCTGACCATTTCTTATCGGAAGATAAGGCCATTGAATATCTTTTTCATAAGGTGCTAGACCCGATTATTTGTATCTATGAATGTAATGTCCGTATATTCAAAGAGTGTCAAAATCTGCCTCGGCCTGATTATCCCATTGAAATACCCCTTTATACAGACATCCCCACCGGCACGATTATGGCTGTTGCTCCGCATAAATTATGGGAACAACTCCATGGGAATGGTTTTCCCCCCATAGTGATAGATGTGCGTGAGCCGCGTGAGTTTAAGCGCGGTCATATCCCCCAAGCCCAATTAATACCCCTACCCAACTTGATGCTGGAAAAATTAAAATTGTCTGAAGATACGTCGATTATTTTAGTCGGTCGTGGCGAGCGACGCAGTGTGCGAGCAGCTTACATGCTACGCCAAAAAGGGTATAGTAATATTTCAATTTTACAGGGTGGGATGTTGGCTTGGGAAGCAGCGGAGTTATTGGAAGCGGTAGAATAACGCGAGAATTGTTACCCTCACCCCCGCCCCTCTCCCACAAGGAGAGGGGAGACCAGAGACTCCCTCGCCCTTTGGGAGAGGCGGGGGTGAGGGTAACAATTCTCGCCACTTTGTAGATTTTGTAGCGGAGTCACAAAGCTTGCTTTGTGTAGGCAAAGTAAGTTTTGCACCCCCAAAGAGAGGCCATCATGAGTGAAAATTTACCCCAAAATTTGGGCTTAGATTTAGTCCGAGTAACGGAAGCTGCCGCAGTTGCGGCGGGGCGGTGGATGGGTTTAGGCAAACTCGTAGATGCTGACCGCGCGGCCACTGAAGCCATGCTTAATGCTTTAAACAAAATCAATATTGATGGACGGATTGTGATTGGCGAGGAGACAAAGTTGGGCTTACACTCGCCTTTAGACAGTGGGCAACATGTTGGCACAGGAGATGGGCCAAGCGTGGATGTGGTGGTTGACCCGATTGATGGGCGGAAACTCTTGGCTAAAGGGCAAAAAGGGGCCATTTCAGTGATTGGGGTCGCCCCACGTAGCACCATGTGGTCGCCTGGGCCAGCCGCTTACATGGAGAAACTTGTGGTTGATAGCGATGTGGCTGAGGCTTTGGTGGAAGAATGTTTGCACGCGCCTGCCGCTTGGACACTCGCGTTAATTGCCCGTATCAAACACAAAACTATCCGCGATTTAATTGTTTTTGTCCTTGACCGTCCCCGTCATTACGATTTAATTGAAGAAATTCGCCAAGCGGGAGCTAAAGTAATGTTAGCTCCAGAAGGTGATATTAGTGGTGCAATTGAGGCCGCGACGGTGCAAAGTCATATTGATGTTCTCATGGGGATAGGGGGCGTGGCGGAAGGGGTCATTGCCGCTTGCGCGGTTAAATCTTTGGAGGGGGCGATGTTGGGGCAATTAGCACCTCAGGGGCCAGACGAACGCGCCGCCCTGCAAGCAGTAGGACTACTTAACCAACGCCCTATTTTAACCTGTAACGATTTAGTTGCCAGTAAGGAAATTTTTTTTGTAGCTACCGCCATTACCGATAGCTCAATTTTATCAGGGGTACGTTATCGGGGGAACAAAGCTCGCACCAATTCCATGATTTTGCGCTGTGAAACTGGCACACAACGGCTCATTCAAGCCAATCACCTTATCAATGAGACACATTAACCATCCCTCACCCTAGCCCTCTCCCAATGGGAGAGGGAACAAATACCCCTCGCCCTGTGGGAGAGGGGCAGGGGTGAGGGTCATTGTACCTTCTGAAACGTAATTTCATACGAAAAATGCACATTATAAAAGGGCGGACTACAACGAATCTCCAACGTAGGGCAGACGGAATTTTCATTTTCCAATGAGCCAAGTTTGCCCACCACATCAGGCAAATGAGGATATCCCGTATTCATGGCATTAGACACCTCGCTCGTCGTCGGCCCGCTAGGGTCAGCCGCCACGTAGAGTTTATAAGGGTCAAACATCATCTGAATTTCGGCCTTCCCTGGCCCTTTATCACCCGTAACAACTTCAAAAGGTGAGCCATTTTTATCCTTCACCACCGCCCCATTAATCCCATTTCCCGCCGCATCCAGCACCGTTAAGAAAATGATATGTTGCCCCCCCTTATTAAAAATCCCGCCATTATTTTCCCCCTCACCTAACACTTTATAATGGACAATTTTATAAGCAACTTCAGGCTGCGGCACTGCCGTAGGCTCAGGCGTATCGGTGGGCGCGGCGGGTGGTTCAGTGGGCGCAGCCACGGCCTCAGCCTCGGTTGGTTCAGGGGTGAGGGTTTCGGTGGGCGTAGCTTCTGCTGCCGTTGAGGTGGCCGTCGGCTCAACCGTTGGGGTGTCAGTGGACGGCATGGGCGTGTTGGTGGCGAGCATGGGAGTCGCCGTTGGTACAGGCGTGGCTGTTGCCAATACAATCGCGGTTGGTTCACTCGTTTCAGTGGCAGGTGGTTTAGGTGTTTTGGTCGGGGTCGCTGTCGGCCCCACTTGCGCCACAAAATTTGGCCCGCAAGCCAAGTTTATCAACACCAATAGCGTAACAGTTATGATATTTGGCCCGCAAGCCAAGTTTATCAACACCAATAGCGTAACAGTTATGATGATATTTAAGCGATAATTAACGTTTTTCATGTCTTATTTTTGACTGTGCTGTAAAAAGGAGTGCAAACCTTCAGGTTTGCCTATTTGTAGTGCGGCAAACCTGAAGGTTTGCACTCCAAAATAACCCCACCTGTAAATTTTCAGGTGATAAGGCCAGCCATTATAAGGTTTTGAACCTTATAATGGCTTAAACCATGCCCCCATCACCGAATTATTTACAGGTGGAAATAACCTATCTCTTACCCGATTATACCATTGAGCCATTTACCCCGCCAATTGACCTTAAAACTAAACGCGAACAGTAGCGAAAAAAAATGAATACCACGAAAAAACCCTTAGTAATTTTATGAAATACGTCTCTTACTTCTTACTTCTTACTTCTTACTTCTCACTTCTCACCTCCTGTCAGGTCGCCCCACGAACCATTAAAATGGGCCTGGTCGCGCCCT
>JAIFLK010000050.1 GCA_020049115.1 Chloroflexota bacterium
AGGAGAATTAAGTATGCGCTACAAAATAATCACTGTTTTAATGGTTATAATGACGAGTTTTATCGTTAGCTGTGGTAATAATACCCCAACACCTACTCCAGAATTACCTGTCATTCGAGTGGGCTGGGTCGCCTGGCCTGGCTTTTATCCCATTGTCCTCATCAAAGAGTTAGGTTTAGATGTAAAGCATGGGTTTCGCCTTGAATCGGTCTTTCAAAAAAATATTACTGATAGTGGCAACGATTGGGAAACCAATAAAATTGATGCTGCTAACATCGGGATAGATGAGATTATAAAACAAAATAATACAAAACCAGATATGGCTAAGGTAATCCTCATCTCTGACCGTTCACCTTTGGATACCATAGTCGCTTTACCTGAAATTAAAACTATCGCTGATTTGAAAGGCAAACGTATCGGTGCGATTATAGGCACGGTATATGGTGAATTGATGGTGCGGCGGATGTTGGAAGCGCAGGGCCTCAGCATAAAGGATGTTGAATTGGTGAATATGGATGGCAGTGATATTCTTGATGCCATGCCTAAATTACTGGATGCGGGAACAACCTGGGAGCCTCATCTAACAAAAGCTAAACAAAAAGGGCTTAACGTGATTTACTCTAGTGCTGAAGATCCGACACTTCCCTTAAGTACTGGACTAATCATTCGAAGTAACGTCATCCAAGAACACCCCGAAGCGGTACGGGGGTTGGTGGCGGCTTGGTTTGAAGCCCTTGCTTTATGGCAGGCTGACCCTGCGAAATATGGCCCGATGGTGGCTAAAGTTGTGGGGGGAACGGCTGAGGAAGCGGCTAATAGTCAGGCTAATTTTATTAGTTTAGAGCAGAATATCCAGCAATTTGCGGATGAGTCTCTGGTTAAAGAAGCTCAAGTCGCCACTGATTTTTTGATTAGTATAGGTCAGTTAAATCGCGCCCCTGATATTAAGACGTTGTTTGATGCTTCATTTTTGAAGCCGTAACTATTGCTTAATTTTTAGCCCTCATGGTTACAAAACACGTATCTATTCCTTATAGTTGCTGACATGTAATAGGTATATTAGCCTTTATAGGGTTTGAAACCCTATAAAGGCTAATATAGTCCGCAAAACTTTTGCTTGGGTACTTAGGTTGAGCAAAAATCTCATGAAACCAGGTCATAGAAAACTCAAAATCCATGTTTAAAAATTATTCCATCCGTATTAAACTCATTGTTGTTTTGATAACCATCAGCCTGCTGTCAATGGGTACAGTCACATTGGTTAATAGTTATATTGAGCAAGCTATTCTGGTGGAGCAAGCCAATGATGCGCTGTTGGCCGCGGCTTCCCAAACCAGAGTCATGCTGGATATTTTTATTGATAATCAATTGCAAACCATTCGCGTGACCGCCAAATTGCCGACTCTGGTCAACTATCTCAGCTCCTCCCCCGACCAACAACTTAAAAATCGGTCAGAAACAAATAGTAATATAAGTACACTTTGTAGTAATGTACAAGATGCTTTGATTTTATCTTGTGCTTTATTAGATAAAAATGGCCTTAATTTACTAGATACTTACCCGTTGGATATTGGCACAGATGAGTCTGACCATGACTATTTCCAAAACGCCGTAAAAACAGGCTTGCCTTATGTATCAACCATTGAATATGCCAATGACAAATCGGTCATTTATTTTAGCACTCCCATGCGAGGTGTTAAAGGCGAAATTATCGGCGTGTTACGGATGCGTTATAATGCCTTCAAACTTCAAGATATTATAACGACCAATAATGGCTTAGGTGGCAAAGATTCCTTTGCGATTTTGCTAGATGAACACAATATTTTTCTAGCGCATAGCCTTTCCCCTGAGTTAATATCTGCCCCCATTGAGCCATTAAGCCCCAAGTTAGTCATGGAATTGCAACAAACCAACCGTCTACCGACTGCTTTTACGCCCCAAATCAGCCGTTATTCCGCCGAATTGGTCGCGGCTCTCAAAACAATAAACCCAGAAAACCCTTTTTTTACCGTCCCCGTTATGACGAAAGATGAGCAATTTGAACTGATCTCTGGAGCCGTCATCCAGCTAAAAAATCAAACCTGGTCAGTTATTTTTGTGCAGCCCAATGAGGTTTTTTTGGCCCCCATAAGAACCCAAATTCAAACCACCTTGCTAGTAACGGCAATGGTAGCCATGCTGGTTTTAGGGATTGCACTTTGGTTAGCCTATAGCCTCACTTCACCCATTATTTTGCTTACCCAAACGATTCAGCAAATAGACCAAGGGCAATTAGAAACTCACATTAGGATTGATTCCAATGATGAGATTGGTCATCTGGGGCAAGCATTTAACAATATGACCGACCGTGTACGAGAATTAATCACCTCGTTACAATCAAATAATCAGCAACTAGCCCATGAAGTTGATGAACGGGTGGCGGCGGAAGAGGAATTACAAAAAGCTAACGAGGAATTAAGCACGGGTAATGAAGAGTTAAGAGCTATTAATGAAGAATTACAAACGGTGCAAGAACAATTAGCCACCACCAACCATGATTTACTTAAAGCCAAAAATCAGGCAGAATTAGCCAACCAAGCCAAAAGTGATTTCCTCTCTAATATGAGCCATGAATTACGAACACCGTTAAATGGCATTTTGGGTTATGCCCAAATTTTGCAACGTAATCAAGATTTAACCCCCTTACAAAAAGATGGGCTAAACATCATCCGCGAGAGTGGCGAACATTTATTAACGTTAATTACGGATATTTTAGATTTATCTAAAGTTGAGGCGGGTAAGTTAGATTTATACCCCACCGAACTGAATTTGAGTGAATTTTTAGAGGGGGTGGCGGGCATTATCCGTATTCGAGCGCAACAACAAGGGCTAGGCTTTGCCCTAGAAGATATTCCCCCTTTACCGCGTGGGGTTCTGGCTGATGGCAAGAGATTACGACAAGTTCTGATTAATTTACTGAATAATGCGGTTAAATTCACCGATAAAGGCAGTGTGACGCTCCGAGTAAGGAGTATGAAATATGATATGGGCTATCAGGAAAAGCCCACCGTCCTACTCCGTTTTGAGGTGATTGATACCGGTATTGGTATGGCTGTAGGACAATTGCATAAAATATTTCAGCCTTTTGAACAAGTAGGCGAGCTGCAACGGCGGTCTGAAGGCACTGGTTTAGGGTTGGCGATTAGCCGCCGCTTGACTGAGTTAATGGGGACGCAGTTATATGTTGAAAGTGAGCTTAATAAAGGCAGTCGTTTTTGGTTTGAGGTGCTGTTACCCATCATAGATGTTGGCACGAAGCAAGTAGCGGAAATTGAACGCATGGTTATTGGTTATAAAGGGGTGCCTCGTCGCGTCTTGGTGGTAGATGATAAGTTACATAATCGCATGGTTTTTCGTAATATTTTAGAACCTTTGGGTTTTACAGTAAGCGAAGCCGAAGATGGGCAAGCCAGTCTTGAGGTGGTACGGCAGATTAAACCTGACCTGATTTTGATGGATATGATTATGCCGATTATGACTGGTTTTGAGGCCGTGCAAACTATCCGCCAAATGCCTGAATTGGCGGGGGTGGTTATTTTTGCAGCCACCGCCAGTGTGTTTGAAGAAGACCAACAAAGAGTCATCTTGGCGGGCTGTGATGCTTTTTTATCCAAGCCCGTAGAGATGAATAAGTTGCTTGATTTAATGGAAACCTATTTGAAACTGGAATGGCTTTATCAGAAAGAATCCGAGCCAATTGCGGTAGAAAGCTCAACTTTAGAGCCAAGCACAATGATGATACCATCGCCTGAAGCTATGAAAATATTATTACAATTAGCAACGAGAGGCGATATTCCCAATGTTCGAAAATGGGCTAATCAAGTGGAGAATATGGATAGTGCCTACAAAGCCTTTGCCAACAAAGTACGCGAGTTAGCCAAAGGCTATCAAAGCGAAACGATTATCACTTTAGTCAAAAGTTATTTAGCGTAAGATAATAGAGTCCAAATCTTTAGATTTGGTGGTCAAATCTAAAGATTTGGACTCCGTAGGCGAACGTCCGAAGAAATGATTTATGGAATTTAATTTTGATTTACCTGAAGAAACTATCCTGATAATTGATGATAATTCCACGAATTTAAGCGTTATTGCGGATTATTTAGTCGATAGTGGTTACGGTATATTAACCGCACTCAGTGGTGAAGAGGGGCTTGAGCGAGCGAACCATGTTCAGCCGCAGCTTATCTTACTAGATATTATGATGCCAGGGATTGATGGCTTTGAAACCTGCCGTCGCTTGAAAACGAATGAAGCCACCCAAAATATCCCCGTCATTTTCATGAGTGCCTTAGCCGCGGCCGATGATAAAGTGAAGGGCTTTGAGAGTGGCGCGGTGGATTATATTACCAAGCCGATTCAGCAAGCGGAGGTCTTAGCCCGCATTAAGACCCACATGACCATCACCCGCTTACAACAAGATATTATTCAGAAAAACGAAGAATTACAGCAACAAAATCAACGGCTAGAGCAGAAAGTGGTGGAACGAACTCAGAAATTGCAGGAAGCGAATGAGGTCAAATCACAATTTATTACTATGATGAGCCATGAACTACGTACGCCGCTGAATGTAATTAATGGCTTCACTGAGTTGTTATTATTGGGTCTGAGAGGCGATTTATCGGCGGATGTTCAGGATGATATTCAGCGAATTTACAATAACAGTCAACATTTATTGGCTTTGATTAACGATGTTTTGGATATTAGCCAAATAGAACTAGGACATGTTCAAATAGACCAAACCGAGTTAGAGGTAACACCTTTTTTAGATGAAATCATCTATAATTCAATCTCTTTAGTGAAAGGTAAAAGACTAGAAATTATCAAAGATGTGCCTGATTTTCCGCTTTCTGTTTATGCCGACCCCACCCGTTTGAAACAAATACTACTAAATCTTGTTAATAATGCGATTAAATTTACCCACTTTGGTACCATCACCATCCATGCCAGGCTGCACTCACCAGGACAAAGCCTTTTTATGGTGGCTGACACAGGTTTGGGTATCCCGCCAAATAAACTCAAAACAGTTTTTGGCACCTTCCAACAGGCCGATATGTCTGACTCACGCGAACACAGCGGCACGGGCTTGGGGCTGGCAATTTGCCAACAATTGGTTAAACTCCATGGTGGCAATATTTGGATTGAAAGTGAATTGGGTCAAGGCACTAGAGTAATGTTTACAATGCCCAGGGCGCACTGAGTAGCCTAAAAAAGTTGTCGCATTGAATCAAAACAGCCCACCAGGTCCAAGTGACCTGGTGGGCTGTTTTGTTATTAGACCTTACAGGTATTAATGTTTGACTGACGCGGCTCAACGTAACCCCACACAAGGTTGATATAATGCAGCAGATTAATTAGTAACAATTAAATAGCTTAAGTTTACGCGTGTTAATTAATTTGAGCAAATAAAAAGCCCGTTGTTAGTGGGCTTGATTTTATCAACTCAATTGAGCTAATAGACATTATACCGATTAAGTAGGACAGTAAAGAAAATAGGGTTATTTCGTAATAAATTCGGGAGGGGGAAGGATTGAGTAGGGTTAAATGGATAGGGTTTTTCTGGGTCTCAAGTAAGTAAAATGTTGTTTTCTAGCACCAGGAAGAATTAATTCATTTCACTGAAGTCCTCCACAATCCCTACC
>JAIFLK010000079.1 GCA_020049115.1 Chloroflexota bacterium
TGGGCTATTTGTTGGACTCCAGAATTTATTCTGGCGTTTTGCGTAAGTCCTACCACACAATACCTCAAAGAACCTCATTTTAAGGGCTAATTCCCATAGAGTCTAATTTTTCACTGCTTAATTTTCACGCTCAAATAATTACCCTGTTCATTGTTCGCAATGTCAAAATAATTGAGGCGGAGGTTAAGGTCGGGTTCATAGAAACCAATTTGTAAGGTATAGTCACCCTGTGGTAAATCAGGGGGGAGTTTGAGCAGATGACGGTCTAAGACGATTTGGCCTGGCCCCCATTGATTGGCGTGGATGGTGCCGCAGGCGGGAAAATCATCGGCTTGCGACCAAACGCGGCCATCAGCCCCAATGAGGTGGACAAATATTTTATAACGCAAACTGAGGGTTTGTTGCGTTTGCCAATAGAGCGTAATGGGCAGCATAGTTTTATATTGATTCTCCAAATCATAGCCTAACAAAGCAATACGGCCATCTAATTGCTTGGCGCGCGCCAGATATTCGGGCGGGGCATTCAATTTTAGCTCCGAGCCTTCGCCCAAAATGAGGGGCGGATTGAGGGGCGTTTGCGGTGTGGGCGTGGCTGTTTCGCGATTTAATATGGGGAAATCACTGGGTTTGATGGAGAGTGGGAAATGGTTAGGTTGCGTTATATCTTGCGGCTTGGTTGGCGGTGTGTCGGGGGCAAATTCCCACACCTTCATGCGGAGGTGATTATTTGTCCAAATTTGATAACGATTTATATAGCCCCACTCTTGGGGTTGGAAAGGGACGGTTAAGGTGTCATCACCCTTGAAGGTAACGTCACTTTGGATAATATACTGCGGATAACAGGCCGTCTGGGGTGTATCCAACATGTACCAGATGAGCGCGTTGCCGTCATCATTCGCAATCCAACTGCCCTCAAATTGGCCGTTGCGTTTGAGTTGGCCTATCACTTGCCAGCCGAGCCGATAGGGATAGCCAAAACCGATACGGGTACGGTAGGGGTAGGCGGGGTCGGTGGGATAAAAGGGGCTTTGGTGTTCGGGATAGGTTAAGATATATTCTAAATCGGTGCGAAGCAGTAGCATATAGGTGTGGGCGGCAAAGATGAACCAAGCGACTAAAGCCAGGATGATTAAGCTACCCCAAGCGAGGCGCGGACTGATAGGCAGGCGGGCTTGAATTTGACGGGCTAACCAATGCCAGGCCAGCGCAATTAAGAGTAATAAAGCTGACCAAAAAAGATAATGATGTTTGCCAGGGCGATTGACCAGAAAGAGATAGACCCAACCCGCAGGCGCGAGCCATAGCCACAAAGTGCGTTGGGCATGGGGCGTGGCGGGGGAGAGGATTACGATAATGAAGAAAAGGGCAATTGCTATGGCGAGTAGGGCGGCGGAGAGGCGATATTGGCCTAAATTGACTAATATTACACTTATGGCAATGAGGCCAAAAACAGCGATAATAAGGTAGAACAGGCTTAAGCCTGTGCTACGGAGGGCGCGGTGAAGGCTGAAAATCGCTAGGGTTAGTAATACACTACCGAACATGAGGGCGTAATAAGTAGAGTTATATTTGAAGGCTTCGTAATAAAAAAAGTGGTCAAAGTTATTGAAGGGGGGCGAGTCGCCGCTGCTGATACGCCCTTCAAGGTATGTACCTGTATTACTAATGCTTGGTTGGAGGAGATAGGGCAGGTAGAATGAGGCTGTAATAATAATAAATATAATGATAGACGGCCAGCAAGTGATGAGTCGGGTTAAGAAAAATTTACCCTCACCCCAAGCCTTTCCTACTAGGAGAGGGAGTTTTACCCTCACCCCCGTCCCCTCTCCCAAAGGGAGAGGGGGGATAAAAATAACTCCCTCGCCTTTTGGGAGAGGGTTGGGGTGAGGGAGGATTAAATCAGCCCAAGTGAGGTAAAAGACAACGGGGAAGAGGAAAATTGTTTCAAAATGTAATAAAAAGGCGACGGCGAGCAGGAACGCGCCTAAAGCATGCAAGGGGCGGGGTTTGCTTTCAAGTTGATAATAGCGATAGAAGCAGAGGAGGCTGGCGAGGCTTAACAAAAGGAGGGTGTTTTGATATTGGGCGGTGCGGGCGTAAGAAACATAAACGCCCTCAACAACCATGAGGGCGGCGGCCATGAGGCCAACGGATTGGCTGAACATGCGGCGGCCTAACAAATAAACTAAGCCAACGGCGGCGGCACTGGCGAGCGAAAAGGGCAGCCGCATGGTAAGTTCGTCCATATTGTTGGTTAACCCCGCGATAGCGTTCAGCACGAAAACCTCGCCTGGCCCTTTGAAACGGGTGAGAATGGCCTCTAAATTGCCTTGAAAAATGGCGATGGCTTGGAGTAAAATGCCTGCTTCATCGCCTTGATAATCGGAATATTCCACCTGATAAACACGGAAAAATGCGGCTAGAACTAAAAGTATTGTTAGCCAAAAATTATCCATTATTGCGATTGATTGTGATTTAATGGGAGGTGTTTTAGGGCTGAGGCCGATAAAAAGAGCCGTTAAAACCGTAAGGCCAATGGCGAGGCTGAGGGTGTTGAGAGGCAGGCCGATAAAGACCAGGCCCATAATCAGCGTAATGGTTAGGGCATAGCTGGTTGCCACGCCAATGAGCAATTGATCGGCGGGTTTGAGGGGAAGGTTAAGCAAACTGACGAGAGCGTAACCTGGTAGGAAGCCCATTAAGAGGAGGCTGGCTATGAGATTGCTAGGGTAAAATGGGCTGAATAAGCCGATGATGGTTAGTAATACAATGAAAGCTAAGAGGAGTTTTGAGGTCATGAGATAAATTTTGTAAGCCATTATAAGGTTTCAAACCTTATAATGGCTAAAAATTAGCGTAACTTATGAATTTGGGTTAAGATAGAATGGCTAAAAATTAGCGTAACTTATGAATTTGGGTTAAGATAGGCCGCATGATGATAAAAACAATCCCTATTTCTCGCACGGCCAGGCATTTTATATTGATATTGGCCTTCATCTTAACCATTTTTTTGCGTTTCTACAAATTAGAGCAACTGCCACCAGGCTTTACCTTTGATGAAGCCAGCCATGCGCTGGATGCGGTGGATATATTACATGGTCATTTCACCCTGATTTCGCCGAGATTACAGCAAGCCCCGATGGGCTATATGTATTTGTTGGCAGGTATGTTTGCAATGTTTGGCAAAGAAGTGTGGGTGCAACGGGCTTTAACGGCCACGTTTGGCTGCTTGCTGATAGGGGTTAATTTTCGGGCGATGCGGCAGTTATTTGCCTCTCAGCCTCTAGTGGCCTTATTTAGTAGTTTATTATTGGCAACATCTCTCTGGGCAATTCATGCCAGTCGCATTGGTTATGAATATATCTTAACGCCATGTTTGGCGTTGGTGGCGTTGGAGTTATTTTGTCGTAGCAATTCTAGGTATATTTTGTTAAAATTACTCGGCGCGGCGGGCTGTATTGGCCTGAGTTTTTATCTCTATGAAGGCTCTGCGCCCATGTTATTGGTTATTCCCGTGACCTTTATGTTTCGTTATGCGCGGGCGCGGTGGGCGGGGGAGACGGTCGCGCTACAAGGGCGTAATGTTGCGTTAGTGACGGGCGTGAGTTGGCTCATTGCGTTACCATTATTGTGGTTCTTTTTCAGTGGCACTACGCCTGAAGTGACACGGACGGCGAATAAAGTGATTTTTAATAGTGAAACTGGCTGGATTGATTCATTCACTTTGTTAAAATTGAGTTTATGGACGCATGGTGGGGTATTTTTGGGATATTCGGGGAGTGGCAGTTGGTTATCGGGGCTGCCTGACCAACCCTTGCTATCGCCCTTATTGGCGATATGTTTCGTTATGGGGCTGCTCATCAGCTTATGGCGACATCAAGCCTGGCCTTACTTGTTATTACTGGTTTATTGGGTGGGCATGGTCGCCCCGTCTATTTTAACCTTTGAAGATGCGCCCCATTATTTTCGGTTGCTAGGGGCTATGCCCGCGACTTACGCTTTTATTGCGTTGGCTTGGGCTGAAATATATGGTTATTTGCGGGCGCGATTAGGGCAATTTAAGCAGGCGGAGTGGTTGGCTTTCGCCCCATTTTTGTTATGGGGTGTCATTTGGTTGCCCTATCAGGCGTATCAAAGTTATTTCGTTATATGGGCGCAACAACCTGAAGTGGCGGCGGTGTTTGATAGGCCATCTATCGAATTAGTACAATTAATGAGCAAGGAAAATGACCCACAGGTCATTTATTTGTTGCCGCGTGAGGCGGGTAATCTGCGCCATAATTATGTGTTAGATTTCCTATATCGGGGGCAGACTAAGTTTGATTATCTGCCTGTTTCTAAGCCGCAGATTCAAGCGACCTTAACGAAGATGACCGCAGGTTATCAAACCGTTCATTTTATTAGACATCTCAGCGGGGCGCGGGAGGATAAACATGAAGATGCGGTGTTTGATACGGTTTCTTTTTTGTTGGCAAAGCAGGGGCAATTAGTTCATGTTAGTAAGAATGACAATTATGAGGTGCAAAGCTATCGCTTAGAGTCTGACCAGGTGGATTTTACTGCAACCGCGACACAATTGCCGTCAGACCTTGAGCCGACTGATTTAATGATGGGAAACTCGGTTAAAATAGTGGGTTTCCGTTACCAAATTGAGCCGAAACAGGCAATTGTCACTTTAGCCTGGCAGGGCTTAAATCAGGTGATTATGGATTATACCATTTCCGTACAATTGCTTGATTCGCAACGGCAACGGGTGGCAGGAGTGGATGTGATTCAAAAACGGGGCATGGTCAGTTTAGATGGGGCGGAGATTTTGCGGGCGGATTATGTTATCCCTTTAACAGAGGTCGCGCCTGGTGAATATACGGTGGCGGTGGTGATTTATTATTTTGATGCGGCGAAAAAAGCGGTGCCAGTGGGGCAATTGGAGTTGCCTACGCCGTTGAGTGTAAAATGAGTTGTCTAATCTTGCCTCAGTGTCCCCAAGATAACTTGGGGCAATTCGGTTTGGCCTAGCTCGTCATACGCCGTTATTGGCGTGGTGTGGTCAAGTATGCTCAGGGTTAAGGTGTAGCTGCCTGTGGGCATAGTGGGGGGGAAGGTGAGTTGATGAACATCACGGAACGCTTTTTGGGGCGATATTTGGGTTAAAGGTAGCGGGGTTATCGTTCCTTTCTCAGGCCAATAAATTATCTCTGCACCTGGTGGGGCAATGAAGCCAGACGGCCATAAGGGGGTGGGGCATTTACCTTGACAGGGAACGCTTTCTTGCTCAACCCATGTTTTGCCTTGAGCATCTATTAATTCAAGTTTAATCTGATAACTTACGGTAATTTTATCTAATGCTTGCCAGCCAAAATTCAATTGGAGTGGTTCAGTTTGGTTAATAACATAGCCCCAAAAACGGAGGCTTGAGCCAAATTTAATACTCAGTAAGCGTTTGGGTGATAAAGGGGTGGGGCTAATGGATCTAGCTCCGTTAGGCTGAGGACATAAATGCCCGACCTTAAAATCTGCGGCTAAGGTCGTAAAGAGTTTTTGGGCATAAAGCTGATTCGCTTGGGCGGAGGGATGTTGGTCAAGGACATTCAGCGGGATAGCGGCGGGTGAAAGCTGTAATAATTCGGCCTCATGGTTGTAATGTCGAAAGCCGATTTGGGCAGCCGTTTGCTCGGCTTGGTGTAACCAACGTAAATAAATCGGCCAGGCGGGGGCTTGCACGTTGTAATCAGTGGGCTGATTGACGTAAACACCTTGGTTCAACACCATGAAAATTGGCAGCGGTAGCTGTAAATCATCTGAAAGTTGTTTAAGGTCGCGTAAGGCTTGCTCGAAATTTTGCCACTCGGCGGAATCAGGTTGATAGGTTCGTTGCAGGCCAACCTCCCATGAGGGGATAATTTCCGCAGAAATTAACAAATTATTGATAGCATCTTGAGTGGTTTGGGCGGTTTGGGGCAACCCTATATGGGCAATGGTGGTTATCCATTGTTGGACGGTAGTGCCATATTTTGTATCAAAAAGCTCTTTCTCAAGGCGATAATCTTGATTTTTGGGTTGGGGGTCATTGAATACAAAGCCTATTACTATTAAATCAGGCGTGAGCAAATCTTTCAGGTTTTGCGCCTCTTTAACCTCGCTTGTTGTGGGCGCACCTGACCGCCCAATGTTGAATACCTCAAATTTTTGTTGCGGAAAGGCTTGGTTAAGCTGAGTTTCGACTAAATAGGTAAATCGCTGTTCCCATGAGAGACCTGCGCCGTAGGTAAAGGAGTCGCCCAAAACCATGATACGGCAAATATCGGCGGCTTTCGGTTGATTAAAGGGGCGTTCTCGTAATTTAAATTCATTGGTTGTAATGACTTGCCCCCAGCTCAAGCGGTTAGCGTCAGGTGGGGGAATGAGGTCAGGATAGAAAAATTGGTTGTTTTTGTAATAAAAACTATCAAATGGTAATTGCAAAAACGGGTCAGTGTAATAGAGATACTGTTCAAACCCATAGAGCAACAGGGCGATAATCAGCCCATTGGTGAATAATAAGAGAGATAATTTTATTAAGCGATATTTTAACATTTTAGCGATATATAGTAATCTTACTTTAAAATAGCCTCAGTGAGGGCTTGCGCTACAAATTGATTACCTTTGGCGGAATAGTGGCTAGTAATAAATAATTCTTTCACTGAAAATTGGGCTAATTGTTCTAAATGGCCTTGTTCAGGCCGAACGAGGGTATGTTCTTGAGCGAGGTGGTTTAGTAATATTTGGTAAGTTAAGGATTTGCCCTCAACTAAATCGCTTAAGTTACGGTCACGGGGCAAATGGACGAGCATGAAACGCGCCCCATGTGCCTCGACATCGGCATGAAAGGCTTGCAGAATGGCGAGGGTGATTTGGGCGGGTTCTTGGTCAAGTTGATAGGTATCGTTATTTTCCTCATTTTGCCCTGACATTACATCTAAGGTTAAAGCAATGAGTTTGCTGTTCGGCCAAAGATGAGGTTCATAGTCGGCGGGATTGAAGAAATATTCATGGCGCGCCAACGGCCAAGTTGCAAAATTCTGCATCAGGCTAACAACTTGCTCAGGCGGGATGGGGGGTTGGTTAATGAGCGTGAGTTGATTAGCTTGGAGAATGTAGCGCGGTTTGGAGAAGGGGATACCGCTACTTTGGCGATATAAAGGGCGCAATAAATTGACATTGCGATTGCTGTTTTCCATTTGCAGGCCAAAAATAACGAGTTGTGGCGCAAATTTAACTCCTAGTTGCTGCCAACGTAAATAGGCTTGATCCATGCCATAACCGTCCACCCCAAAGTTAAGGATTTCTACTTTGCGGCCATGTTGTGTTAAATTTTGTTGTAAATAATAGCCCCAACTCTCATGGTAGGATACATCTGAGCTATGGGTGAAGGAGTCGCCAAAGAGGGCAATGCGGAGCGTGTCGGTGGCGGGGGTGAAGCTGTACTCTTGTGGGGTGGAGCGTAGTCCTTGCGAATTGTAATAATATAACCCATTGACCGAGTGGCTGTTGGGTTTGGGCGACCAACCTAGCCTGGGGTCATATTGCAAATAGGATTGGTTGGTACGACTGAGATAATCGGTAATTTTGGCTTGCGTTTCGGCGATGGGCAAGTGATAGGGGCGAACTGTGCCGTAATTTTTGAGGACAAAATTACCATCGGCATCCTCATGGCCTTGTGTTCGCAGACCGACTTCGGCCAGCCCAAAGGTGCAGGAAAAGGAGATGAGGACTAACAAACTATTTAAGAGGATGTTTTTCATGTTTATTAGAATCCGCGAAGGGCGCGAAGAAAAAATGAATGGAGTCCAAATCTTTAGATTTGACTTTAACAAATCTAAAGATTTGGACTCCAATAACTTAATTGTTTAGGGGAATTTCAAGGGTTGACCCGTCAGCCAGACCCACATAAAAATGGTCAGCGGGGGGCTGAGGGAAAGTGCAATCATTTTCTAAAATAGTCTCTTGTTGAGGGGAAAATTCCGTTTTAACGGGACAATCTATCCAGTTAGTGGAGGTGAGGCTGGCGCGTAGCTGTAAATTGGTTTCAAGGGGTTGCCAAAAAAGGGTCAGCTGAGTAGGTGTTGTCCAGCGATAGCCAAAAAGTTGTAAACGCGGGGTTTCTAGTTGGAGGTGATGCTCAATGGGATTGCGATAAATTAAAGCATACTCTAACCCTTGTAATTGGACGGTATGAACGGGTTGATAATGCCGTTGCAGATAATTCCAAACGGGTTGATATTCGGGGCGTTCATCTAGTCGTTGCCATAAATTAAGATAATAGACCATATAGTCCGAGTTGAGAGCTTTAGCATTGGACGAACCGCCGACAGTTTTGCCGCTAAAAAAAGGGCGAAAGGTGGCTGATGCGCCAATACTTGCGACCCGTAATTGGGCGGCTTGGGGCTGTTGGTTAAGATAACGGGCGGCAGCATCCATGCCCTCACCCCAGCCAACGGTGGTGAATTTGGCGGCTTGGGGCGCACCGCCTAACAAAGGGTTGTAGTAGGTGAAGTAGTAGGGATAATTTTGCCAAATTAAGCCCCCTTGTAGGAGGCAGATGAGTAATGTGAACGTAATAAAACGATAGGGTAGGTTTTTAAACCTCACAGGTTTTAAAAACCTGTGAGGTTTTAGGAACAAAAATAGCTGTTGCCACAGCCACCATAGCCCGTAGGCCGCGCCCACTTCAATAATAGGCCAAGTCGGTAATAAAAAACGCAATTGCTTTTTGCTGGAGAGGCTGATAAAGAGCCAGAATAAAATGAAATATAAACCAAAGGTTAACAGGGTGGGTGACAGTGGGCGTTGGCGGCGGTGTGTTGCGCCAAAAGCTAATAAGCCCAGTAACCCTACTGATTCTAGCGGTGTTAGGTTGAGGAGTAGCCCGAAAGGGTAAAAAAGCCAGCCTGGGTTGGTGGTCACTTCGCCCCAAAAATATTGGAGGTGGCCTTCTGAGCTATTGTTAGCGGCGGCGAAGAGGATGGTTTCAAGAACTTCTTGTGGAATTGTCCAGAGGGCGGGGAATGTAAGAAAGGTGAGCAGTACACCCACCGCTAGAACCGTCCCTTCGAGCATGAGCTGCCCCATGAGCGTTGGGAGTGGGTGGCCTTGTTGCCAACGGTAGCCTAAATTTGACCAGCCCATGATGGCGGCAAAGGGTAAGCTAAACCAGCCGAGTGGTTTACTGAGAATGGCAAAGCCCGCCATGAGCGCGGCCAGAAATAACCAGTAATGCGGCCATTGTTTCCACCAATAGCCAATCATACTTAATAAAGCGAGCGTCATAAACGCGGTGGTCAGGGCATCATTCTGCACAACTCGTGAGAGCGCGATATGGTAGGGGCTGAGGGTGAGGAGCAATGTGGCGAGGAAGGCGATTTGCGTCTCAATTAGGTCGCTGAGTAGGAGGTAGAAGGCCAGCAAAAAGAGGGCTTGGAGGAGCGCAAAAGGCCATTGCATGGCCGCAATGAGGGCGAGGTTATTTTCCGTGTTGGCGGTTAAAAAGTGGCGTAAGTCGGTTTGACCCGCGACGGCATAGTGAGTTAATAGCCCTAAACTGCCCAGCCACATGGTGGTCACGCCTGCGGTATTGCCACTTAAGGTGCAATCCCAGCCATGGCCGATGGTGGCGCGGCCAGCCTCTAACGACTCACATTCAAAATCATCCCAGAGTAAGCCGCTAATAAACCAACTTGACCATTCCATCCAACGGGGTTCATCGGCGGTGAGGAATTGCCCTAAACCTAGCCCGCGCGTGGTTAGGGCTAGGCCAAAAATGAGGAGCGCGCACAACCAACGGGCTGAGATGGGGGGCAAAAAACGGGTGTTCATGAGGGGAAATCCTTATGGTACAAAGGCTAAATCATGTAATTTTTGGTAAAGAGCCTCAGCAATGAGAGCGTGCAGGTGTTCATTGGGATGGGGGTCTAACGAACTGACGATACGTTCATTGGTTGGGATGTTGGTCAACAAAGGGGTGACATCTAGCACGGGAACTTGGTGCTTAGTGAAATATTGGATAATGGGGCGGACAATGTACCTGGTTTCGTCGGTTTGGACTAAATCGGGGAAGATTAAGAGCATTAATTTGACATGGTTTTCAGTTGACCAATCGATAATGGTTTGTAATTCTTGCTCATGGGCGGCCCATACTTCAGGGTTTTTGACGGCTGAGGCGCGCCAATCGTTTCGTAGGGCTTCTTGTTTGTAGAGTAGGACGCGGTAGGCGCGCCAATAAAAAAAGTTGAAGGCGTAGGAGTTCTCTAACAAAGGGTCTAAGGCGGGCGGCGAATAGGGCATGGTGGTGGGGCCATCAATGTTATGTTCACGGGCAGTGTTATCAATGTCGTTGATGAAGTAGGTTAGCACTAGAATGTCAGGTTTGTAGGGATATTCTTTGAGGTCTTTAATTTCTTTGAGGGTGCCTGCGCCGCGCCGCCCCACATTAAAGACTACGTAATTTTGGCCTAGTTTATTGGCTAAGAGGTTGGAGAAACGGTCTTTGGGGTATTTAATCCCGTAACCCTCCACAAAAGAATCGCCAAGTATCATGACTTTCTTTTTGTCTGCTACTTGCTCAGGCGGCCACTCTTGGTCACGAAAGCCGAGCGAATTGAAGGTGCCGTTATAGTAGCGGTCAAACCAATTTTCGCGGGCGAGGGTTTTAAAGCCGTCTGTTTCGGCATAGAATACTTTGAAATAAAACTCTAAGGCCAAGCAGGTGAGGAAGATAGAGAGCGTAATAAGCAGCAGGTTAGTGATAGCTGCTTTGTTGGCGCGATGGGCGCGGGCGGTGAAATAAATGAGGCTGCTAGAGCCAATGAGTAAGATAAGGAAATAAATAAGCCAGTACATGGTGGAAGCGGAGTGCAAACCTTTAGGTTTGCGCCACAAATTCTAAGCAAACCTGAAGGTTTGCACTCCGTAAGGAAAACTTTTTAGAGTATAGGTTAACTCATGGGCTTTGTCAAAATGTCTAAAAAGGGGTGTCATTGCCCTTAGCAGGAGTCCGCAATCCTTTGCGGACAGCCCGCAAAGGATTGCGGACTCCGATACTAAAAGTAATAAATTTTTAAGGCGCGGGCTTGATGGTAAGGGTCATTAGTGTTGCCATGTCGCTGACGGGCTGACCCGTATTATTGAGTAAGGGTAGCCGTTGGTTGTCTGTCTGGAGGCCCACGATTAACTGATAATCACCTGGCGGGGTGTCCGCACGGAGGCGTAAGATATGTTCATCGGGGATGGTTTGCGCCATTTGCCAACGGGAGGTGGGATAGTAGCCACAAACGGGTTGGCTATTCGATTCGCCCCAAATAATGTGGCGGTTTTCATCCCATAGTTGCACAAAAACGTTAAAATCGGTGGAAATGAGGGCTAGAGGTTGCCAATTCAAGATAACGGTTAATTGTCCATGTGGGCGCAGATAGGTAGGTTTGAGCGTGTAGCTGCTCAGGGCTATCAAGTTGTTAAAATTGGCTTGGGTGGGGTAAGTTTGTGATTGAGCGGCAATAAAATGGTGGGGGTGGGTGGCTTGGTCAAATGTGGCTTCTAAAAAGGTGCTATCTAAAACCGTTAGCCTATTTTCAGTACCGTTGAGTTGATAGATAGTTATGCCTTTCTCACCTGTTGGGCGGGGGAGGCTGTGGTAATGTTTCGTTAGCCGCGCCAGGTCCACTCGTTCAGGCGGGGCCATGGCTTCATCGGCCATGAAAAAATAGTCGGGTTGTAAATGGCAGTTGATGGGCGGGTTTTCCTGACGTTCGCGCGGGGCGTTGAGGGTGTACCAGGCCGTTAAATTGCCGCTTTCGTTGCTGTAATAACTGCCACTCAACTCGCCCAAAGCGTAGAGGCCGCCGATGGTTTTCCAATGGGTTTGGTGAGCAAAGCCAAAAAATTGGGGTGGTGGTAAATTGGCATGGAGGGCGGGCAGCCAAAAACGGCCGACGGGGTGGTTAGGCCATTGTTGCCATAACAAGGCGTTGGGGTCAAGGTAGGCGAGTTGGAGAAAGCGACTGAGTAAGATAATGAAAGCTAAGGTAATGGGGTATAAGCCAGCCCTTATAAGGTTTGAAACCTTATAAGGGCTTATAAGCTGTTCAATAGACCAACTTGCCACCAATAGCCAGGGCGTGACAATGGTATAAAAATGGCTTTGCGGTTTGGCTATGCCGAAATTATAGCCAATAAAAGTGACGCTAAACCATATCAGCAGGGCGCGCTGATTGACGGTGAGGGTGGGGGCGAAGAGCGCGCCGAGACAGAGGATGCTAAACGGTAAGATAGCGAAATCTAGGGTGGGGCTGAGTTGGAATAAAGTGGGTTGAATGGCGAGGGCGAGGCTGAGGGCGGCGAGAATGAGGCGGTAAGGTTTGCGCCAACGGGAGGTTAAGGTGAAGAAGATGAGGACGAAGGGGCTGAGGGCTAAAAAGTAATAAATGGAAGTGAAGGTGATGTTATATTGCATGAAATAGACGAAACGATTTTTGAGCAAGCCATCGCCAATGCGCCCCGCGAGGTAATCGCTGGTAGTAGCGGCTTGGGGGTTTAGGAAGTAAGGGAGGTAGAAGATGGCAATTAAAAGTAAGAATAGACCACTGGCGAGGACGATGTGGCGGAGTTGGGGCCGATTTTGGCTGAGGAGGTAGGCCAGGGCGGGAAGAATTAGTAGCGTATCGTAATGAGATAGCAGGCCACTGGCGGTAAAGATGGCCGCGAGCATGAGCCAAATGAAATGGGAATCCCGTCGCCATTCGCATAGACAGAGAAAAGCTAAAGCACTGAACCACATCACCATGACTTGATATTGCACGAGACGGGCAAAGGCGACCATGAAGCCATTTAGTGTTGCGAAAAGTAATACTATGAGCGCGGCGCGGGGGCTGATGAGGCGATGACTGAGTTGGTAAAGAGTGAGTAACATGAAGCAACCTGCAAGGGCAAAGGGGAGGCGGGCAGTGCTTTCGGTGACGGTTTCGGTCATAGCCCACAGGTTCATGGGCAGGAGGAGTTCCACTGGCCCTTTGCGGCGGTTGGTGAAGAGGGCGGCGGAGTCGCCCGCGATAAGGTGCGCGGTGGAGACCATGACCTCACCTTCATCTTCTTGAAATTCGTTAATACCCAGTGAGTAGAGGCGGAAGAATGAGCCGAGTGTTATTAAAATTAGTAAGATAATGAGGCGGGTTTGGAAGCTACCCCCCTTAGTCCCCCTGACATCAGGGGGAGATTTTGCTCCCTCTCCTATGTAGGAGAGGGTTGGGGTGAGGTTTTGCGTAAGTTGTAATAAAGGCGCGGTCTGAAAAGCAAGCCCTATTAGGGTGAGGCTATTACATAAAATAATTTGGCTGAGTAAGGTGGGGAAAGTTTGCAGATAAAGCAGTAGGAGTGAAGTAAAAACAAGTAGGCTGTAGCTGAGGCCGAGAGTGATGACGAGGCGGGTCAGGCGGTGGGTGGGCGGGAGAGTGGGATACCAGGCTAACCCTGGTAGCAATAATAGGGTCATTGCCCCACTGACCTGTAAAAAATGGCCTGGGGGGGCGAGTTGTAAGCCATTGCTGACTATCAAGATTAGAATGATGAGACGTGGCATGAAGGTATGGTTGACCATGATTTTATTGCAAAAAGGAGTGCAAACCTTCAGGTTTGCTTATTTGTAATGGGGGTAAACCTGAAGGTTTGCACTCCAAAAAAATCATGGTCAGGGCGTAATCTGAATAGTTTGCAAGGTAAAGCGAGTAACTTCCGCTTCACTGGTGGCATCAAATAAGGCCAATTCTAGGCGGTAGGTGCCAGCCGTTAACGTGTTGGGTAGGGGCAAATGCCAGGGGTCAATGATGACTTGGCCTGCTTGCCAGGTGTTGGTGGCTTGGCTACTTTGCACGGGGCGACCTAGCCAATAGGCCGCTTCTTGGTCATGGTCATCAAGCAAGCGAATGAGAATAACGTAATCTGTTTTAATGTCTTGGGTGGCTTGCCAAACGAGTGGTAGCCAGATGGCCTCATGCAGTTTGAATGGCTGGTCAGGCAGATTGTGACCCACGAGGCGCAAACTCGGTGAGAATTGTTGATTGAGGGCATGGAGGGCGGTGACAGGTTGATGAAGCGGCGCGGCTTGGATGGCGTGGCGTGGCGAAAAATCAAACCATAGTGGGCTGGGGTTGGCGGGCAATTGGAAGCCGAAACGAAAATTGTAATCGCCAGTGGTCATGCCAACGGGGAGGGTGAGGGTGGTGGTGGATTCGATGATGCCACCCCGCGTTTGCCAGGCCGAGGTAAAATCGGGCGCGCTGCTGAGGGGCGTTTCTAGCCAAGTGTAGCCCGACGCGGCGGTTAGACTTATTAACATGGTTTTTTCGGTAGAGCCGTCATTTTCCCAATAGGTGGTTAGTTGCGGATTATTACCTGCGGTGAGGTCGCTAGAAAAGGAGTAGCCTAACAAAGTGCCTAAGCCTGTGAGTTCGCTGGCCTGGCCGAAATGTTGGGCCTGGGGCGCGGGGTAGAGCCACGCGTAATCAATACCGCCGATGGTGATAATTTGGGTGGCAGGTTGGCGTTGTAAATAAGCCACCACGCCGTCAGGGTAGAGTTGGCGTTGCTGTTGCGTAATATAAAGCAGGACGTAATCGGCTAAAATCCATTTGCCGTTGATTTTATTGAGGGTGCGGCTTTGCCAGGTTTCGCCGATAAAGGGGGTGGCGCAACGGGGGGCATTGGTGCCGCAAACTAAACGTAATGAGGTGGCGTTGGGTTGTTGATTGAGGGTATCAATGGCTTCGGTCACGCCTTCACCGTAACCGAGTTGAAACATGTCGGCGGGGCGGCGGGTGAGACTGAGGAAGCTGTTATAATATGCAATGTAATTAGGGTGTAAGGTGGTGATGAGATAACTTTGCGCGGCGATAATGAGGAGGCAACCGAGAGGCAAAATAACGGTTTGTTTGAAATGTGCGGCTAATTTATCACCGAGCCACACTAGCCCGAACCCCGCCATGACCGTCAAAATCCACATGGGTGTCAAAATGTAACGGTCATTTTTATTAGCGGCGATTGAAAATACGAGGGTGTAAAGTAGGGCGAAGGTGGTTAAGATGGCAATACCCCTCACCCCGACCCTCTCCCAGGGGGAGAGGAGATGCCCCCTCACCCCGACCCTCTCCCAGGGGGAGAGGAGATGCCCCCTCACCCCAGCCCTCTCCCAGGGGGAGAGGAGATGCCCCCTCACCCCGACCCTCTCCCAGGGGGAGAGGGAGTCCTGTTTTACTCCCTCTCCCCCTGGGAGAGGGTTGGGGTGAGGGGGCATTTGGTAAAAGAGATAGCCTAACAAGGCACTTAGGCCGAGCCAGACGGGGAGGGTGGTGCGAAAAGCGATGACGCAAGCATAGTAATAAAAGGGAAGATTATCCCATAATTGCCCCATGAAAAATTGCTCATCGGGTTTGCCTTGCAGTCCCGCTTTGTTGGCGGTGTTGAAGGTGGAGTGAATAAAGGCGAAGGGGTCAACCCAGAGGGCAGGCCATAAAATGAACATAGTCAGGAAAAAGCCGCTGCCCCAGATGAGGCTGTATTTTAGCCAGTGACGTAATATTGCGGCATAATTTGGCTGGGTGGTGTAGGCGTGTAGGGCTAAAATGGGCGGGATAAAGCCGAGTAGAAATAAACCCGTAATTTTGCTGGAGACGGCCAGCCCCCCCATGAGGCTAGAGAGCCATAGCCCCCAATGATGACCTTTAAGATAGAGTAATAAAGCGATGACGGCCAAGCCCATGAAGGCCGTATAAAGGGCTTCGGAGCGAATCATGCGGGACTCGGAGAGGAAAAACGGGTCTAGGGCGAGGAGGGCGGTGGCCATGAAGGCGGGTCGCCAGTCGTTCCATAGGCGGGTGAGCCATACGTAAGTTAGTAAGATTAACAAAGCATTAGCGAGGGCGAGGCTGAGACGGGTGACGGCCAGTAATTCAAAGGGGCGTTCTTGGGGGATAAATTCTAGCAGCGGCGGTGGGTTGCCTGTAATTTGTTGATAGGTGTGGCGGGTGATAGTGGTGAGGGATTCTAGCCACATGAGGGTGAGGTTGCCCGTGTCGTCGCGGGTGTGCGTGCCTGCCCAATCGCCGTTGATAAGCGAGGTTAGGAAGGAATTGGCGCGCCCCCATTGTGCCATTTCATCGGGGCCGAGGAATTGGTCTAGGCCGATGAGACGGGGGGGGAAGGCGAGAAGTATTAAGATAAGTAGAGGAATGATTTGGCGCGAAAGGGTTGAATTATAAATCAACTTCATGTAAACCTGTGACTAGTGAAACTTTATGGTTTTGATTTAAGGTGCGAATCTGTTCTAGGAGGCTGTGGGATTCTTTGGGGCGTTTTAACTCGACGCTGTAAACCAACTCGGTTTGGCTGCCGCCTTGCACACTTTCAACGGCTATCAACTCGACGCGGCGCAGATATTGGTTGAAAGTAGGCTCAAATAGGGTTTGATAAGGTAGGTCGCTGGGTAGATTAATTTTGAGAATTTGCTCGCGGATTTCTTTGGCAAAGAGGTTAAAGGTGGCTAAAGCCCATAAAAAGAAGCTCATCATCAGCGTGGAGACGATGGCGACCAGATAAAAACGGGTGCCACAGGCCATGCCAATGGACATGGTATAAAAAATGTAGCCCACGTCGCGCGTGTCTTTAACTGCATTACGAAAGCGAATAATTGAAAGCGCGCCGACTAAGGTGAAGGCGCGGGCGATATTTGAGCCGATAATGAGCATGATGATGGAGACAATCATGCCAATCATGATCATGGTGTGAACGTAAGCCTGACTGTAAGAAATGCCGTTATGGGTGGCTCGGTAAACCCAGGCGATAATGCTACATAATATAAAGCTCAGGGTGATGGTAAAGACCACATCGCTGATGCTGAATACATCGGTGTTACCTTGAATTTGTTGAAGAAAATTAAGAAAATCCATGATAATTAGGAATTAGGAATTAGGAATTAGGAAAAATGTAATTCCTAATTCCTAATTCCTAATTCTGTTGTTCTACGTTGATAGCGTAAATCCTTGCCGTTTTGTAAGGCGGTGCAATATTTACCGACGCGGCGTAGAGTACAGTTATATTTGCTTAAGAGTTGGGTGGCCCAATAAGGCACTCGATTATTAACCTTCACTTCCATGACCGTCCAGGTGTGGGGGGCGAAGTAGTTATTTTGGCTGGTGTCGGGTGAAAGTAAACTTAAATCATGGACGCGGGATTTCAATTGATTATCAAAGGTAATTCGTAAGCCTGAGTCATAGTACGTGCCATTGAAGGCTAGGCGATTATAGGTAATGACGCAAACAGGACGTAAATCTAACGTTTTACTAAGGTAATGAATCTCTTCGGCTAAAGGGCGGTCTTCGGGTGTAATATTTAGTTCATCCAAATCACGCCCACCACATAAATCAAGGGCCGCTTGATAGGGCAATAAGAGCCGTTTTTTTTGCAGTGTTTTATCTATGCGTTGCTTAATCTCCACAAAAACCTCAGTTTCAGGCGTAACAAAAGTTTGTCCATAGGTGCGAATCCGTACTTTGCGCCGAAAACGATGCCCTTCGATTTTGTCCCAATAGGCTTTATAATCACGGCTATCGTAATACATGCTCGTGATGAGATACTCACCTGTTTGGGTGCCGTAGCGGTCAGGGTGCATATATTTGGCTAAATCGGTCACTAAATGATGACGTTGCAGGCGGTCAATGACATATTTTAGTTCAAAACGATTGAAAGATTTAATAATGGCAGCCATGAGTTAAAATACCTCACCCCAACCCTCTCCTAATTTAGGAGAGGGCGTAAAACCTCACGCCAATTCAGGGGCGGAGATAGCTCTTTAATTCGGTTAATCTGGTAAATTTTGTCTAATATTAGGCGTAACGGTTTCTAAGTTGGTCGGTGATGATTTGCTGGTTAAGAGTTTCATTTGGTATAAATTTTCTTCCAATAAGCGGCGATTCAGAGCCACCAAATCGGCGAGAATCCCGAAAAGGAAAATGAGAAAACCAACGGTTAATAACGTGCCACCGATGACCAGTGATTGCACATGCCGCCCAATGCCCGATTGGTCATTCGCCGAGAGATAAAGGAAGCGTATTATCGTCATCAGGCCAATAATAATGAAGGGCAGACTGACATAAAAAAAGGTTCGTAATGGTTCGTATAGTACATAGAGGCGTAAAATTGTTGCGCCTGACCGCCGCACATAGCCCCAAGTGCTACCAATGAGGCGCGACTCGCGGGTTTTATCGCCCGTTTTAATGGGAACGTAAGCAATCGTGAGGTTTTTTTTGCCCGCTTGCACAATGGTTTCTAACGTGTAGGTATATTGCGTTAAGACATTAAGCCGTAACGCGCCCTCACGCGAAAACGCCCGAAAACCACTTGGTGCATCAGGCACATCGGTGGAGGAAACCAGGCGGACGGCGAGACTGCCCGCCGCTTGTAATAATTTTTTCGTGGGCGAGAAATGGTCAATGGAATGAATTTGGCGGTCGCCAATCACCATGTCGGCTTGGCCGAGTAAAATCGGCTGGATTAACTCAGGAATTTGTTGGCCTGGGTACTGATTATCGCCATCAGTATTAACAATAATGTCAGCCCCCAATTTCAGGCAGACATCTAAACCTGTTTGAAACGCTTTTGCCAACCCTTTATTGCCAATATGCCGCACAATATGATGTACTCCATGCGCCCGCGCAATGTCCAGGGTATTATCGGTTGAGCCGTCATCAATAATAATAATTTCCACTGTATCCACGCCCGCGATATGACGCGGAATGTCGGCCAAGGTTTGCGGCAACGTGTTCGCTTCATTATAACATGGAATTTGGATCAGTAGTTTCATCGTGAAATGACAAAATAATAGCGACCCAAAGGTCGCTTGGCGGGTGACATGGCAATCAAACAGTGTAGTTTACTAACTTTAGGCGGTTTAAGCAAAATTATGGTTGAACATAGCTTACATTAATCGTTTTAATCTTAGATTAATCTAAGCCTCTTAGCATGGCTGTAATAATTATTGGCTGGCTCAGTCTCATTGTGGGGCTGATTTTTTAGCAATAGAGGAGGTAGGATATGAATTGGAAAAAAATAGTGTTGTTGGCGATGGCTGTGGTCACTGTTTCTAGTTTAGGTGTTCTTGCCGTAGCCACAGTGACTGTCATGGCGGCTCCCATGTTAGATACCACCTTACAATCAGTTCCCGCACAACAGGTTGCCCCTGTTGCCGTTCCCGCCCAAGAAAAGCAAGCCCGTCCCCCAATGATTAAGAATCCCGCCATATTTAATGAAGCTGGCCCTGCCATTCGCGGGCAGCAGCATGACCCTGAGCATAAAAATGGTGGTTGTAAGAGTAAACAAAAGAAGACCGATAAACTGTAATTCATGTTTATTTTATTGATTGCAAGCTCAACCCCGTCTCACAGAGGCGGGGTTTTTTGTTGCTTGAGCCTAATAAGTGGTAAACTCATCTCCATGTCCCAACGTACCCAATTTTGGCTCATTGCCACACTCATCTTACTCATGGCCGCGTTCTTTCGCTTCCATCGCCTCGCTGACTTGCCTCTAGGTCTCTTTTTTGACCTCGCCATTAACGGCCTAGATGCCTTACGCATTATTGAGCGTGGCGGCCTGACCCTCTTTTTTCCCACCAACGGCGGACGGGAGAGCCTGTCTCTTTATCTATTGGCGGGCGCGATTAAACTTTTTGGTACAATTCCCTTGACTCCCCGCTTCCTCACCGCGAGTTTCAGTTTGCTTACGGTGGCCGCGCTCTATGGCTTTCTCCATAATATGTCCCAGCTTATTTTTAGTCGTCTATTTAATCTTGGAAATCAAGAAAATCAAGCTAATCATGGTCATATTTTCGCCGCCCTTACCCTCGCCATTTCGTATTGGCATGTAACAATTAGCCGTCTCGGTGAACGGGCGGTGATTTTACCCTTGACGGCTACGCTTACCTATTGGTTCTTTTTGCGCGGCTGGTATCGCGGCCAAACTCGGTGGTTTATCGCCGCAGGATTTATGATGGGGTTAGGCAGTTACATCTACTCCGCCGCCCGCCTCATCCCCGTCATTCTGCTGATAGCTTTGTTACCTGAATTAATCTGGCCCTCACCCGTAAGGCGAGGGCGTTTGCTACGTCAACTTGCACTATTTTTCATCACCGCGTTCATCACCGCCAGCCCCATGCTCGGCTATTTCCTCAGCCACCCCGCCCAACTAACCGCCCGCGCTAGTTCGGTCATGGTGTGGCAATTTCTCCCCAATAATTACGAAATCATGGCTGAACTAGGGCGTAATACGTTGCGAGTGCTAGGCTTTTTTGGTTACGTTGGCAACCCCAACCCCATGTTTGGCCTGCCTAACGAGCCTGGTTTATCGCCCTTCCTAACGCCATTTTTAATCATTGGTCTGTTTATCGCTATCAAAAATGGGCGTGATTTATTTTATCGCCTCATTGTAATTTGGTGGCTCATTGGCCTGATTCCTTCCATCATTGCCATTGAAGCCCCCCACCCCTTACGTTTAATTGTGGCAATGGTGCCAACGGCGGTTTTAGTTGGGCTTGGCCTGGCATCGATATTACAAACCTCACAGGTCTTTAAGACCTGTGAGGTTTACACATGGAAACGAATTTATTACGGTATCGTTATTTTTGGCTATGGTTTCATTGCCCTCAACCTGTACCAAAATTACTTTATTAGTTGGGCTAATCTCAAAGTTACTCATGCAACTTATGATTACGGTGCCGTTGCCATTCGCCAAACCATTGAGCAACTCCCGCCTGACAAACCGTTATATTTACCCTTAAGTCGTTATAATGACTCGCCTTTGCTCTATTATTTAGGCGATTCTTTTCCTCGCCAGGCCGCTTTAACCGTAACCATTGAAGCCAGCGCGCGGGTTATCAGCCCCGACAAAAACCGTAATGATACTGTGTGGGTGCGGCTCTATCACCACACCGCCACCATTTTGCCACCCATGAATGAGACAGGATTACAAATTATTCAAACTGCGTTATCGGCCTCCACCGCCCCGCCCGTGCAATTGTCAGACGGCGAAATTGTGGCGCGCCTAGCCGAATTACCCCTAGACCCCGCCCAATTTATCCAAACGCCCACGCAGCCCATCACCGCCACATTTGGTAACATAAACCTCATGGCCGCGACCTATCCCATGATGATTACAACTACTGACATCTTGCCCGTTACCTTCTTTTGGCAAACAACCGCCCCTATTCCCGATGAATATGAAATTTTAGTTCATCTCGTTAATGACTCGCGCCAAGCCCTCGGCAATGGGGATGCCCGCCCCAATGATTGGGTTTACCCCACCACATTTTGGCAACCTAACGGCGAAATTATCCCCGCCCAACACCTTATTCAGCTTAATAACCCGTTATCACCAGGCCGTTATTGGCTGGC
>JAIFLK010000071.1 GCA_020049115.1 Chloroflexota bacterium
GCGGGGGTGATTGGCAAGCGGCGACGGTGCAATGGTTTCCCTGGCGCGAGCAAGCTGATGACGCTTGGGCAAAAACGACTGAAACCGTGACTGCAACAGGTGAAAGTATGACCATTTTTATCAAAGGTCATCACCCACTGCCCGTCGTTGGTGGAGCATTACGAATTGATAACGTCAGTGTCACCGACATGGGCGTGGAATGAAAAATAGAATCCGCGAAGAAGCGCGAAGAAATAATAAGAAAAACAAAAACTTACCATCTGGATTTAAGCCATTATAAGGTTTGAAACCTTATAATGGCTGGTTACAGGTAAAAAACTTCGCTTTTCTTCGTGTCTCTTCGCGGATTCTAGCCTTTAAAAATGAGCCATGAATCCTAAACAATCCCTAAAAATAGCGAGTTTATGGGGTATAATGATACTGTTATCCCTCGCATGTGGCTTAAATCCCGCCCAAAGTACCGCCATACCTGCGAATCGTCCCATTAACTTTGAGGTACAAACCGCCTCACCCACGCCTAATTTGGCTGAGGTAACGGCTACCTTGACCCCCAATCCGCAAAATCAGCCGTTACCGTTAAGTGATGTTCCTACCGATACGCCTACGGCGGGTATCCCACCGACCCAAACACCCCTAAAATTAGAGGATATGCCCATACTCACTGAAACAGTGACCCCAGAAGCAACCACCTTTCAGAATACTGAGCAAGCAACAGCTATTCCCACTCAGAATACTGAGCAATCTAATGAAATAACAGCTACCCAGAATACTGAGCAATCAACGGAGATAACTACCACTGAGAAAGCTACCGTTATCCCCAAATTTACAGGTGAATTAGACCCACCTCTCAAGGGAGGCGATTGGGATTTTGAGACAGAGTTTGTCTTATGGGAAAATCCTTACGGCGATTGTTCGGGCGCATTAGTGAGCAGTGGTTGGATGGCTTTTGTGGAGGAGGGACCCTACGGTTCATCGTGCATGGGGCAAAATTTATTCCCCGCCGATGTGCAATCAGGGGGTAAATCGCAAGAAATTACCTTTGATTTCATTGCTGCTAGTTCAGGCATTTATCGCGCCATTGCCACGAAACCTAACCACCGTTACCAAATTGAGGCGTATGGCAAGCATGTGCGTAGCATGGCACCTGTGCAACTTTTTCTAGGGGTGGACACGACAGGCGGGACAATTTGGGACGCGACAACTGTCCAATGGTTTCCGTGGATTGACCCCGCCGAAGATGTATGGACGAAAAGTGAGCAAACCGTCACGGCAACAGGTGAAACCATGACCATTTTTATTCGCGGTTTTCACCCGCAAGGTGACCAGGGCGGTAAAACCTATATTGATAATGTGAGTGTAACCCATTTAGGGGAATAAAAATATTAATTTTTAGTCATCAGATGACTTGAAGTCATCTGATGACTACTACTCTATAAATATCATGATAGAATTTCGTTATTTGCAACCCGAAGATGCCGTCATCGCGGCGGCCATTCATATTGAAGGACAACCTGGCACCGTCCTAACTTTATTAGGTCATCGGTTTCTGGTGGAGTTATATCGCGCCGTCTGCATGTCGGAGTGGGGCGAGGGGATTGGCGCGTTTGATAATGGCGAATTAGTGGCGCAAACGGCGATGGCGGTTTCGAGTGAAAAATTTTTCGCCGAGTTCAAATGGCGATATTTGTGGCGAGTGGCGGGGCCAGTCGCTTTAGCTATTTTGCGCCATCCTAAAATCATTAGCCATGTGATTGCGGGCTGGAATTATGCCGAGCAAACCCATAGCCCTGAGCGTGAGGGTGACGTTATATTTCTTGGTGTTAAGCGAGATTATTTGCGGCAAGGGTTAGCCCCTGATTTAGTGCGCCACATGTTTGGTTGGGCGGATGCTATTGGGCTGACTTCGGCTAATTTTATGATAGAAAAACGCAATCGCCCGATTCGCTGGATGATTAGTCAATTAAACAATCTTTATATTGCCCATGAGTTTCAAGCCTATGGGCGCGAAATGTTGCTTTATAAAGTGCCGATTAAAGACAACTTAGAGACCGCCCAAGTGCCACAGGGTCAGCCGCACACCCCCGCCCATGTCTACCCCGTAGATTACATTTCGTTACCTTATAACCCTAAACCCTGCACAGGCGCGCGATTGGCGGCGGGTTTATTGAGTTTGATTCTCGCCATGTTGAGTTCACTGCATATTTATTGGGCTTTTGGCGGAACATGGGGGACGAAACAAGTCATTCCCACAACAGATAATCATCAATCCTTGCTTTTTCCTAGTCCTGCCATGACCCTCTCCGTAGCGGGCGCGTTAGGCGCGGCCATGTTGACCGTTTGGGGTCGTTTAGGCTGGTTGTGGGGCAACCCCATACCAAAATGGCTATTTAGAGGTGGCATGTGGGGGCTTGGCACTATTTTTTTAGGTCGGGCTATCGGCGATTTTAAGCGGGTGGGTTTCTTTAAGCAGGTTCGTCAAACCGAATTTGCTTATTGGGATAGCCGTTTATTCTCGCCGTTATGTTTATTGCTCTCATGGTTGGCATTTATCGCCAATCGCGATTAAAATTGAGGTTAAGTAGGTGAGCATAAATTCTGCGGCAGCCATTATAAGGCTTGAAGCCTTATAATGGCTAAAATAGGCCGCAAAACTTTTGCTTAGGTACTTATATTTATGGATTGTTGCAACGGCGAGCAACCTTTTGCTTGCCGTTTTTTATTTGTTATTGCTATCAATGGATTGCCATGAGTCAAAGTAATTCACCCGAATTAAATTACATTCTATTAATTACCCAAAACAATACCCCCTGGTGGCACACTTTAAATGAAGAGCCAACCAAGTTAGTTGTGGTGAATGATAGTCAAAAAGCCCTTGAGCAAATTCATCAGCAATCGTTTGCCTTGATATTACTTGAATCACCTCTGACGAATGGGGCTACTTTGGGTCATCAAATCAGAAATCAAAATGGGAATATAAATTTGCCCATCATGTTTGTGTTGCCCGCCACCACCTCAGAGCTTGAATTTTTAAGCGGCCATCCGCCTGGCACAGTGGATTATTTGCATCATCCTATCTCCCCCTTAACGTTACAACATAAAATTAAGTTACTATCTCAGTTTTCCATGTATCAGCAGCAAACCCAGCGGCAAGGCTTTATTTTGCGGCAAGAGTTGGCGCACCGTAGCCGCTTGGAAGAGCAGTTGGAACGTTATAAAAACCACTTTGAAGCGCAAGTGCAGGCGCGCACCCAAGAATTAGAGCGTAAAATTACTGAACAGAGTGCCATGTCTCAGGCGTTGCGTGAGGCGGAGACGCGCTACCGCGATATTTTTGAGAATATAGTGGAGGGAATTTTCCAAACCACGCCACAGGGTCAATATCTGCAAATTAACCCCGCCTTAGTGCGAATTTATGGCTATAATTCTACCGAAGAGATGATGGCCGTGTTAAATGACATTGAACATCAACTTTATGTTTCGCCCCGCCGACGGGCGGAATTTGCGAAAATTTTAGAGCAACAAGATGTGGTGATTGATTTTGAGTCGGAGATTTATCGTAAGGATAAGAGTAAAATTTGGATTAAGGAAAATGCGCGGGCGGTGCATGATAAGCAGGGACAATTGTTATATTATGAAGGTACAGTGGAAGATATTACGGCGCGGAAACATGCCGAAGATGAATTACGCCGTATTAACCGTGCCTCTGACCGCTTTGTACCCTATCAATTGTTGGATTTATTAGGCAAAAAAAGTATCACTGAATTACAACTTAATGATTGTGTACAACGGCGCATGTCCATTGTGTTTATGGATATTCGCTCTTTTACGGCCTTATCGGAACAGATGAGTCCGTTAGAAAACTTTCAATTTTTGAATAGTTTCCTCAGTCAGATGGGGCCAATTATCCAACGGCATGGCGGCTTTATTGATAAATATTTAGGTGATGGCATTTTGGCGTTATTTGAACAAGCCTCTAAAGCGGTGGAGGCCAGCATTGCCATGTTGCACCAACTCCAGCTATATAATGAAGCGCGGCAAGAAGTGGGTGAGCAGCCCTTGAATATTGGCATTGGCATCAACACGGGTGAGGTCATGGTTGGCACAGTGGGGTATAATAAACGGTTAGAGGGGACGGTGATTGGTGACACGGTGAATTTGGCGGCGCGGATTGAGCAATTGACCAAACATTACGAAGTACCGTTGCTGATTGGGCAAGATACGTTTAATGAGCTAGAGTTGCCCATGCAGAATTTTATCCGTTTTGTGGATTTAGTGCGGGTGAAGGGGAAAACGCGGCAGGTGATGATTTATGAAGTGTTTACAGCTGACCCGCCGCACATGTGTCAGGCGAAATGGGAAACCAAAACTGTCTTTGAAAATGGTTGGCTATTATATCAACAAGGTGAATTGGCGCAAGCGAAAGAATTATTTAGCCGTTGTCTTAAGCTAAATCTACAAGATGTGATTGCCCAAAAATATCTGGAACAGTGCCTAGCCGATTCATAAACTGACGCGATTCTTTGACCAGAATGGCGCAAGATGTTATAATCTCCCCCATAAGTTTACTCATGGAATCCAAATCTTTAGATTTGACCATCAAATCTGAAGATTTAGACTCCGATTTGAACCCAAAGGAATTACCACAGCATGGCCCATTCAACCGCTATCCCCGCAATTCACATTACGGAACGAAGTAATAGCAAAGTTAAATTTATGATTGGTGGAGTGTTAATTGCCCTCGCCATTGCCTACCTCATGTACACGGGGATTCAAAGTAATGCCACCTATTTTATGACGGTAGATGAACTTTTAGCCAAAGGTATCACGGTGCAAAATCAAACGGTGCGCGTATCGGGTAAAGTGGACGCGACCACGATTGAGTTTAACAATCGTGACCTTATTTTAACCTTTGATGTGTTAAGCGAAAGCGGCAAACCTCTCTCGGTGGTCTTTAATGGGCCGAAACCTGACCAAATGCGCCCCGAAGCCGAAGCCATCATTGAAGGTAAATATGACGGCCAACAATTTGTGGCGCAAAATTTGCTCCTAAAATGCCCCAGCAAATATGAGGGCGAGCCAGAACAAGTAGAAGTTCAAGCGATACGCTAATTAAATGAAACAAAAAACCGTCATGAAGATGACGGTTTTTTGTTTAAACTAATGTATTCGCTACAATACAAGAAGTTCGGAGTCCAAAGCCGTAGGCTTTGACTTTACGCAAACACCTCACCCCAGCCCTCTCCTACGTAGGAGAGGGAGCAAAATCTCCCTCCGATGTCGGGGGGATTAAGGGGGGTAGACTTGCCCTCCGATGTCGGGGGGATTAAGGGGGGTAGACTTGGCTTTTGCGTAAGTCCTATCACTGTACAAAGCCTACGGCTTTGGACTCCAAGTGAGAGTTTCGCATGAAAAAAACAGCTAAAAGCAAGCCTTTTGAAGCATGGCTGATAAGTGAAGTGGAAGAGGTTTTTCACCTGAGCCACGTGGAAATGCACCCCATGTTAGAGCAATGGTTAATAGAAGGAAACTCTGACGCTGTCTCCATTTCCCTTTATGAACAACAAACCTTAGATTTTTTGCAACGTAAATTAAGGCAAAATGTGGATATTTGGAATGAGGAGGAGTTGAAAATGGCCTTTATTGGGCCAGTTCTAAGCCTCGTTGATTTTTATGAGGGCAGATATAATCTTTTTTTTGAGCGAAAATTAACCGCTAAAGTGGATAATATTACCTTAAATGGTGTGGTAGATTGCTTAATTGCCAGTGGCAAACAAATTCCTGGTCGCCCCTATTTTTGCTTGCAGGAATACAAACCTAAAAAATATGACAATGATCCCATTGGTCAACTGTTAATTTCAATGGTTTGCGCTCAAGCGAAAAATGAAAATCCTGCCCAACCGATTTATGGGGTTTTGGTAGAGTATCGCTTTTGGTATTTTGCGGTGCTGCATGGGCGCGAATATACCCTGTGTGAGCCATTCGCCGCCACCAGAGATGAAGATTTACCCCGTATCTTCAAAATTCTGAAACAGTTAAAACTATTGATAGAACCCTGGCTAACACCGCAACGTTAGCTCACCTTAAGCAAAGTGAAACCAACTCATTTTGACCTTCACCTCACATCAATGTTATAATAGTTTGAGCAGGGTTATTTTTTCCCCAACACCCTTTGTAAACTCCCATTTAACCAACCATCACAATAAATTAAGACCCAATGACGGGATATAGGTGAAAATTTTATTTGTTAGTGACAAAGTTGTTGAACATTTATATAACCAAAGCGTCACTCGATATCGCAATGAAATTGAGTTAACCATTGGTTGTGGTGATTTACCTTATTACTATTTAGAGTATCTGCAATCTATGCTAGATACTCCGTTGTTTTACGTGCATGGCAATCATGACGCGGAACAAGAGTATTTGGCTGATGGAACGGCAATTAGTGGGCCAGCAGGTGGCATAAATCTGCATGGAATTACCTATAAAGAGCGTCATTTGTTACTCGCGGGGTTAGAAGGCTCCATTCGTTATAATAAAAGTAGCCCATTTCAATACACTCAATTACAAATGTGGCTTAATATGGCCTATCTAATCCCCGCGCTCTATCTTAATAAACTCCGTTATGGGCGTTATTTAGATATATTAGTCGCTCATTCCCCCCCTTTTGGCATTCATAACGGCGAAGACCACATTCATGCAGGGTTTAAGTCATTTTTATGGTTTATGAATAAATTTAAGCCCCGTTATTTAATGCACGGCCACCGCCATCTTTATAACACCTCTGAAATTACCGAAACTCGCTTTGGCGAAACCACCATTATGAACATCTATCCCTATAAAATCGTGGATATTGAGCCACAATAAGCGAGGTTACGAATTAGAGAGATTACGCCTTTATAAGGTTTTGAACCTTATAAAGGTTAACCTTATCACATTCGCCACCTCGCCACTTCGCAAATTATGACTACATTAAAAATCGCTTTTCAAGGTGAACATGGGGCATTCAGCGAAATGGCCGCGCTGGATTTTTTTGGCAAGGCCGCGCAAGCCATTCCCTGTAAAGATTTTGAAACCGTATTCGCCGCCGTCACCCGCCAAGAAGTGCCTTACGGCGTATTACCCGTTGAGAACACGCTCGGCGGCAGTATCCACCGCAATTATGACTTATTATTACGCAACAATCTCTTCATCATAGGCGAAGTTCAAGTGAAAGTGTGTCACCAACTCATTGCCATGCCTGGGGTTACTCTTGACCAAATCAACAAGGTCTACTCCCACCCCCAAGCCCTCGCCCAATGTGAACATTCCGTCACAAAACTACTGCCCCAAGTGGAGCGTATTCCCGTTTATGACACTGCGGGCAGTATCAAAATGATAAAAGAGGAGCAAATCACTGACGGCGCGGGCTTGGCGAGTGAACATGCCGCCAATATCTACGACATGCAAATCCTCCAACGGGACATGCAGGACGATGACGAAAATTATACCCGTTTCATGGTCGTCGCCCCCGAAGCCGTGATACCGACGGGTGAAGCCAAAACTTCCATCGTCTTTTCAGTCAACAATATCCCAGGCGCGTTATTCAAAAGCCTGGCCGTTTTTGCCCTGCGTGACATAGACCTGACAAAAATTGAGTCCCGCCCGCTGCAAGGTAAACGGTGGCAATATTTCTTTTATATTGATTTCATCGGCAGCCAACATGAGGAACGCTGCCAAAATGCCCTCCGCCATCTCCAAGAGATAACGACTTATTTCCGCGTGCTAGGGTCATATCCGCGTGGGGTGTAGCCAATGAGATTAAAGTCTATTAAGTTTAGCGAATTTGAGGGACAGCCAAACGAGTGGGGCTTTGATTGCACCTGGGGCGATATAAATTTGGTGGTGGGGCGAAATGCCACAGGAAAGACTCGCATGTTGAATGTGATAAGTGATTTGACTGAATTGTTAGCAGGTCAATCAAAAATAATCCCTCGTGATATAAATGTTAATGCTTTGTTTCAGGATGGGGAGCAAAGTATAGAATATTCTGTTAAAATTCAACAATGGCAAATTGTACATGAAAAATTAATGGAAGGTAATAAGTTGTTGCTAGAGCGTGAAATTGACAATGTAGGACAAATTTGGGTTGATTCAGATGAAAAACTAGTAAGGTTTCAGCCGCCAGATGATGCTTTAGCGGTGGTCAATCGACGTGATAGGATTCAACACCCATTTTTGGAAAAATTGCATGATTGGGCTACAAATGCAAGAAAGTTTAGATTTAGTACATCTATGAGACAAGAGAAATCATCGTTAGTTTCTAGTAACTTGGACTGGAAGACCTTTTCACCTGAAAATATACCTGCAATATTTGAGAAAGGGAAACAGATAAATGGTGATAAATTTGTAGATGAAGTAAAAAAGGATATGGAAATACTCAATTATTATATTGAAGATACATTCACTCAAATAGTATCCAAAATATCACCTGGAAATATACAAGAGATTGCTTTATTCATACAAGAAAAAGATTTACCCTTTCCCATTATTCAGATTGACATTTCCAGTGGCATGTTTCGCGCCCTTTCCCTCCTCATCCAAATCAATTACCTGTTGTCAGCCCATAAACCCAGTTGTATTATTATAGATGACATTGGCGAAGGGCTAGATTTTAGCCGTTCCACCAAATTGATTAAATTACTGATTGAAAAGGTCAAAGGGTCACAAATTCAACTCATCATGTCCACCAACGACCAATTTGTCATGGACGCGGTGCCGCTAGAGTATTGGCAGATTATTCAACGGGAAGGCAATCAGTTAAAAATTTACAATTATCACAACTCTAAGGCGATTTTTGATAAATTTGAATTTACGAGTTTAGGAAATTTCTACTTCTTTTCCTCGAATTATTTCTTAAAGGCTAAACCTACTTCATGAAAAAAGTGGCCGTTTTTGTTGAGGGGCAAAGTGAACTCATTTTTGTACGGAATTTGCTTTTCTATTTATTAAGCCCTCAAAAATTTAGTTTTGAATGTTTTAAGTTACATGCTGAAACTTCTCATACAGTTCCGTATGAATATCCTAATCCAGCAGCAGAAATCTATTTTCAGATTATGAATGTAGAGGGTGACGAGAAAGTATTACAAACCATTGAGAGGCAACAATATCTTTTAAAAGACTTTGATAAAATCATCGGTTTACGCGACATGTATTCCAAGCAATATCGTAAAATATCTCCACAAAAAATTGATATGGAGGTTATCAAACGATTTATTGATGAAACATCTGAGGCGATTCAGGATATGCCCCATGCTTCCAAAATAGATTTCCACTTTGCGATTATGGAGATTGAAGCCTGGTGGCTGGGCATGTACAACGTCTTTGCTAAAATTGATAGCCGTTTAACGCCTGAGTTTATTAAAGCAGAATTGAAATATGATTTAACTAAAATTGACCCACAAACTGAATTTTTTCATCCTGCGGATATAATTGAGCAAATATATTATTTAATTGGGAAAATATACACAAAACGAAAAGGCCAAGCTGAGGATATTACCAAAAAAATAACCGAAGATGACATTTTAGACCTGATAGAAAGTGGGCATTGCGCCAGTTTCAAGCAATTTTATGAATCGCTCACCACTCTATAATCGTTGGCAACGCCTCCCTGAAGCGGTTCGTTATAGCCTATGGATTTACCTTGTCACCCGTATTATTTATTCATTTTTAGCCCTACTCGTTTTATCTGCCGTCCCTTTAAGCCCTAAATATCCCCAAGCCCCTGTTCACACTTGGCTTGAACAAATCCTGATCGCCCCCTGGTATCGCTGGGATGTGGAATGGTTTTTACGAATTGTTCAGGACGGCTACACCGTAGTTGATGGGCGAAGTTCCTTCTTTCCATTATATCCCTTATTAGTTCGCCTCATAGGGGATTTGTTAGGCGGCAACTATTTATGGTCAGGGCTAATAGTCTCCAATCTCGCCCTCATCGCCGCCTTAATTCTGCTCTTTAACTTAGTCGAAGCCCGCTATGGTCGCCGCGCCGCCAAAGGCACGCTCATCTGCTTAGCCTTATACCCCACCTATTTTTTCAACTTCGCCTATTACGCCGAGTCGCTAACCCTGCTATTTACCGTTGGCACATTTTATGCGATGGACAAACAACGTTGGCCGTTAGCAGGTCTATGCGCCAGCCTCGCCGTATTAGCCAAGCTGCCTGCGGTAGTCCTACTTGCCCCGCTAATTTGGGAATTTGGCCGACAACGGCGCGCCCTGTTCAGCCGCGACAGTCTAGCCATTATCGCTATCCCTATAACACTCGGCACATGGTCAATTTGGGTGCGTTATATGGGGACAGAAGCCGCTATCACTGATTTTTCTTCCCCCTTTGGAGTGCTTACGCCCTTACTCACCCCGTCATGGCAAACGCAGTTTAAAACCAGCATCGTCTGGCCCTGGCAAGCCATTGTGCTAGGCGTTCAAAGTATTAATGTTGCGCTTGAGTTAAAAACTGTGCCTGGCCTCTTTAAAGTGGTGTATGATTTAGTTATGGTCGCCTTTTTCGCCTTGACCATTCCGCTGATTTTAAGGCTGAAAGATAGCACTTATCTCGTTTATGCGGTGGCTTCCTTCATTATGAATCTCATGGTGGTGATTGCCTCCACGCCGATTGCCAACTTTCCCCGCCGCATGATGATGGTTTTTCCCTTATTCATTGTGTTAGGCATGGTCAGCCGCGAGCAACGATTATTACGCTTAATGCTCCTACCCGCCGCCTTATTACTCTCTTTCATGGTCAGCACCTTTTTTTTCCTGTGGCGGTGGGTGGGGTAAAGTCAGCACCTTTTTTTTCCTGTGGCGGTGGGTGGGGTAAACAGCTACAACGAATAGGTGAAAATAACGAAATTTTCTATAGGAAAAGTGGTAACATGTACTTTGAAATTATGACCAATATCACCGATATTGAGATTATTGCGGTGAGTGGTTCGATTAGGGAACTGGCACTGTTACGTGAACAATATGGCGACGGACGTTGGCGTAAACTAAAAGGAGTAGCTTTGGTACGTTTGGTCAATGGTCAAATTCGTAAGGCAGAAATTCACTGGTATGAAGCCCAGGGGATTGGGCAGAAAAAGTTTAAGCTAAAGAGGTTTTTAGATTAATGACAATGAAACTACCCAAACAACTATTTGCAATTTGTATCCATAATGAAAATTGTGACGATTTAACCTTGTATAAGGTTTATCTTATTTTGCCTGATGAGGCCGCTAATCAAGTGGGTCATGTAAGAATTGTAGATGAATCAGGGGAAGATTATCTTTATCCCGCCAACTATTTTGTGGCTATTAAACTACCCAAAACTGTGCGCGAAATCTTATCTACCGACATTAAACCCAAATTACAACTTGCTTGATTTACAACAACTATATAAATATTAGTAAGCAGGAGTAAGAAAAAATGGTTTTAACTGAAATTAAACGAATTCTAAAAACACTCACACGGCTAGAAAAATTCCAACTTGTCCAATTTTTAGTAATGGAATTAGCTCAAGAAGAGCAAGAACTTACTCATTATTTCAAACCAGAGAGTCGCCATGGCAGTTGGAGTCAATATAATGCGTTTGAGGCGGCTCAGGCATTACAACTACTCTTACAAGGTAACAAGAGATGAAACCACAGTCATTTGCTTATTCACCTTCACCCGCATTTTCAAACAAATTGCCATTTCTACCTATCACTTTAACCAGCCAAACAAATTCAGTAGTCGTCTCTGCCTTAGTGGATTCTGGTAGTACCATTAACGTCTTACCCTATCAGGTTGGGCTTGAATTAGGTTTAATTTGGGAAGCCCAAACATTTCCCATGCCCTCACTAGTTGGAATATTACAAAACTCACCCTCTTATGGAATATTGTTAATGGGACAAGTTGCTTCATTTGCCCCTGTTACCCTTGCCTTTGCCTGGACACAAAATAATGATGTCCCTATTATTTTAGGGCAAACTAACTTTTTTGAGGCTTTCGAGGTCTGTTTTTTAGGCTTTGAAGAAATATTTACGATTACACCTAAAAACTTTGTCTCAGATTAATCATGATGAAACCATAAATTAAAATTACCCCCTCAGAGGTCATTCATGACAACCATCATCAGCGTATTTGGCAGCAGCGCACCCAAACCCGATTCAACCGAATATGAAGACTCCCGCACCGTCGGCAAATTATTAGCCCAAGCGGGACTCGCCGTGCAAACAGGCGGCTACTCAGGCGTGATGGCCGCCGCCAGTCAGGGCGCGCATGAGGCAGGCGGCCAGGTCATTGGCATTACAAGTTCACAAATTGAAAGCTACCGCC
>JAIFLK010000220.1 GCA_020049115.1 Chloroflexota bacterium
CTGGTCAAATCAAGCGGAGGCGCGTCAGATTCATCTGGCAAAGTGTCCAGGTCAATATCTGACGATTTGATGATGGCACGGTTGACGACCACTTCAGCATACATTTTAGCTAGTCAGCTTGTCAGCGTTCAGCTAGTCAGCGAGTCAGCAAGTCAGCGTGTCAGTCTTTCAGCAATCAGCAGAGCAGCCTTTAGTTAATTTAAGTAGATAAGCATAAATTTTGCGGAAGACCTACAAGGTTTTGGAAACCTTGCAGGTCTAAACATGCCGCAAAACTTTTGCTGAGGTACTTACTTCCCAAGTTTCAAAAACTCAGAAATTCTAAAGCTGACCAACTGACTAGCTGAACGCTGACTTGCTGATGGCTGACTCGCTGACCGACTGACTCATTATCGATTCTGTTCACTACGGACAAAAGACCAGGTGCCAACGACGAGGAATAAGAGAAATAAGCCCGTCATTAAAGCCAAATTAGCGGCGGGGGCGAGAGAAACGACTAAATCTGACTCAGGTTGACCGAGATAAAAACCACCGCGTACAAAATCAACCGCATAGCGCATGGGCGCAAGTCGGGACAAAATGTCCAGATACCAGGGCAAATCTTTAATGGGGTTGAAAATACCCGCTAAGAAAAATTGGGGGAAAATGAGAAAGGGGAAAATTTGATTGGCGGAACGTTGGCTACCCAGACCCGATAACACCATGACCCCAAATGAGCCACCAAATAAACAGGCCACTAACCCTGTCGGAATCAGGCTAACCATTTGAGTGAGCGACATCGGCACACCAATCAACAGGCCAATGAAGGCAATTGCTACGCCTTGCAAAATGGAAATGGACGTTTCACCCATAATTTTACCAAAGATAATCGAATAACGGGAAATGGGCGAGACAAAAATCTCTTGGCTAAAATCGTTTTCACGGTCTTCAATCAGCGAAATAATGCCCATAGCCGTAGATTGAAACATGTTTTGGGCAAATACACCTGTAAACACATAGACTAAAAAGCTATAACCTGTGTTCATGCCATTAAAACTATTTCCCAAAATAACAATAAAAATCAATGGAAATATCAACGTTGAAGCCACGCGGACGCGGTCACGCAAAAATTTCAATAAGTCACGATAAGCAATGGCTAAAATAGCAGTTATGTCCATAAATGCCTAATGTTGGAGTCCAAATTTTTAGATTTGACGGTCAAATCTAAAAATTTGGACTCCAGTTTATTTCACAATAATCGGTAAATAATGCGACCAGAGTTCATTGCCCATGAGCAATTCATCAACGCCCAAATCAGGGCGGCCTAGCCGTAAATCGCCATCAATATCCCTCTCCGCGCCTAGCCCACTGATGGACACGCCGCGATTGCGCGCCGCCGAAGCCAACGTAAGGTGATAACCGTCTGCGGCAAAGGCGGGATTGCCTTCATATACATGACAGGCAAGAGCCGTTATATTATCATGAGTTCTCACTTTCTCCGTCACGTTATACCACAGTAGCCCATCAGCCCGCATGGTGCTTCCAGTGCTAACTTCAATGCCAACGGTTTGGCTGGCAATGATACTGTTGGTCAAAGTGACGACAGAAGGAGCAATAAAATAACTTGAACTTTCAGGTAGTTCTAAGCCAACGCTAAAGCCATCAATTTTAGGATTCGTAATAATACTATGTACTACCTCAACCGAACTATTATCCTCAACCACCATTTGAATATTTGGCCTCCAACCAGGAGGATACGGCAGTTTAATACCAGGTAACATTTTATTATTGGCTACCACCACATTCACCAGACGCGCTTTAGATTCTGAAAAATAGATACCACCACTCAGATAAGAAGAGACATTGCCTTGAATAACATCACCATTCATGGTGACAATACTTGGGTTGTAATTTGGATATCCTCCCCCAGCTACCACTATGCCGCCCCCCGCAACAATTAAATTATTTGTGCCAGTAGTTAAAGTAGCTGTATTACTCAAGATAAGGTTACTGGTCAAAGTCACTTGACCACCTGCAATAAAAACCCCGCCGCCCAATCCACCTCTCATCACCCCGCCTATATTTTCTTGAATGAGATTATGCTCTAACAGTAACCCTATTTCATCTTGAATCCACATGCCTCCGCCATCCCCTTCCCCATACCAAGTTCCAACATTACCCTGAATGGTATTATGTTGAAACTTAAGGTTGTTATTATGAGATAAATATACCCCTCCTCCAAAAACAGCCTGATAGGAATTGGCCGACAAGGGTTGAAACTGATTATTAATAACCCAATTATTTTGAATACGGTTATCAGCAATCGTACCACTACTATTAACCACTGACAAACCACCACCGCCCAAGGTACTCTCGTTATAATCACCAACTTTATTTTTGAACATGGTTGTATTACTCATAATGTCATTATTTTTCAAATCAACATAACTATTAATAACCGCACTGCCACCACCAGAATAACTGCTACAACAACTAGAATTAACAGGTTGATAAATAGAAGCAGTATTATCGTGAACTTGATTATGATAGAGCCGCAACGTTGACTGAGTGGCATATAGTCCACCACCCTCACCATAAAATTTTACCATGTGAGAGTTTGCTATATTACTATAAATTTCTGTCTGGCTAATCACCACCTCAGCATGAGAAATGTAAACCCCCCCCCACGTCCTATATCCACTAAGTCGGCCATGCTCGCGTCACCCCCTGTAATTTCTAGGCCATCAATCAACGCGTTGACACTCCTCGTAATATACAGGCCGCGCCCTTGCCCCTGAGCATCTAAAATCGTAGGATAACGCGCCACATCACGTTCCTTAAAATCAGGGCTATAACCACCTAACAAGGCTAAACTTTTATCCAAATAAACCACTTGAGTCACGCCATGCCGCGCCTGCACAGTGGTATATCGTCCCATAGCTATCCTAATTTGTACGGGTTGACTCGCCGCGTCAATGGCTGCTTGGGTATTGGTAAACTGGCGCGTACAGCCTAATGGCAACATGGCAGAAAGCGTGGGCTGAACACAGTACGCTTCATTATATGTCACTGTTGGCGCAGGGGTATGAGTGGAAAATGGGGTTTGAGTCGGAGTTGCTGTAGCGGTTGAGGTGCGTGTAGGTGACGGGCCAGCAGTTGGGGTTTTTGTTGGGGTGCCTGTTGGTCGTGGAGTATACGTCTTAGTAGGCGTAGGAGTTGGGGCAGTTGGTGTAACCACTGGCGTTAAACTGTAATCTACGCATACGTCACTTGACGTAATGGGCGCGGGTGGCGCGGCTGAATAACCCTCATGGCTGAGAAATAGCCAACTAACAATTATTATCACCATAATCAGGCCGATTTTTTTCATGGTCTCATCTCCATTAAAACTCGTTATATTTCCCCATTTGTTAGCTATGCCAAATCTGAAGATTTGGACTCCGTGAGAATTTACACCCACTCAATTTGTTCCGTCAAGCCAATGCCATGCGCCTCACCCGCGGCCAAAGCCTCCGCCGTAAAGCCACCTAAACTTAACACCGCCGCTAAAACGAGTTGGTCAGGGTGTTGCTGTTGATAAAGCTGCACTTTCTCCCAAAAATCGGTCATGACCTCCGCCCCGACAGGCCGCTGCCACTTTTTCACCTCCACCAAAACCACCCGCCCACAATCCGACTCCGCCACCACATCTAACTCTAAGGCTTTACCGTCAGCCCGTTGTAATATTACCCGTAATTTCACCTCTATGATATTCAAGCGCGTTTCATCTTGCACCCCGCGGAAATAATCTGACAGGGCAAAACGTTTATGACTCCGAAAATGGGTCGCCAGTTGATACTCGGCCATTTTGCCACTCAGTTGATTTAACATGCCTTGTAACCGTTGCTTATCTTTCTTAAGAGCATCCAGCTCTAGCTGAAAATCATGCCGAAAATCAGGGGCAAAAGTGGCAATTTCTTTTTCAAAGCGATGACGCAACACCAAATAAAGCGTCCCATCTTGCAACCCTTGATAATCAATATCCGCTGACCCTTGCATAATTAAGTCAGACTCCACCATCAAATGTAATTTCTCTTGAATTTTCTCTAGGGGCATGTCCAGCTGTAATTCTTGTTTCAATTCACGCGGAGTCCATTCCCGTTGATTATATTTACTTAAATGCAACAGAATCTTCTTACTATGAATATCATTAATTTTCGGCAAGGTCATTTCAATATACTCCTTCCATGTTTCGGATAGTTCCGATTTACGGAAGGTAATTTCGTAATTGACCGTATTGATAACCCCTTCAGTGGTATCCAAAACTCGGCCTTCATAAAAACTCTGAATAACGCAAGAGATAAAAAAGGGGTCAGATAAACAAAGTTGGTTTATCAACACCGCCGTTTCATTGGTCACAGGTTCGCCATTCAATTCGGCATATTTATAAACTGCTTGTAAGCCTTCGTCAGGCGGCAGATAAGGCGACATGTACCATTTGGTTAAGCGGCCCGCCTCCAGATAACGCATACAAATTTCTAGTAACCAACTGATATATGAACCCGTCACCAACATGGGCGCGACCTTAGACTCCACCACCTCATGAAAACTCCCTGGCATACTTTCAATCACGGGGGCTTGAAAAAGTTGGTCAGGGTAAACAAATTGCGTTAGATATTGAAACTCATCAATAATCACCACCACCCGTCGGTCATACACACTCGCATAACGGTGCGGCGCGCTATAGGCCGTCTCCCACATGGCATCATGATTATTACCTTGCTTTAATAACAATTCTACATCATCAACAAATAGCATCAGATTTTTCTCTTCGGCATATTTCTTAATTTTTTCCAAAGATAACGGTTGCCGCACTAACTCAGGGTTACGTTCCAAAAAAGAGATATATTGTGAAGCAAACGTACGATAATACCTAATGGCAAAGTTACCCAACCACATCTTCGTTTCAGGTACACTGAAATAAAATGGAACAATTTGCCCATTCGCACTCCACAACTGATTAAACAGCCGTTGCACAAAAACCGTTTTACCGCTTTTGCGCCGCGCCAGAATCACCCGCGACTTAGAAAGTTCTTGGGGCATTTTTTCTAACCATTGATTAAAATTCTTAAACTCACGGCTGCGCCCCACAAATAAATCAGGGTGTCCAATTTTTTCCTTTAAGGGATATTGCATCATATTTCCTCCGTTAATTGTTCCACAATAGAAATGTAAGCTTCTTCCAGGTTAGGGGTATGGGTTTTTAGCACGGTGAGGGGAGTATCAATGGATTTGAGCAGACGATGACCCGTGCGCCCTTTGATGGGGATTTTGAAACGGGGCGTTTCGGTGAAGGGGATATTTTGCTTTATTAACTCAGCCCGTAGCGCGGCGCGGTCAGCCGCATCAATGAGCAAATATTCGTCCACCAATTGCGATTTGACCTCTTCGGGCGTACCTTGCGAAACAATCCGCCCTTTGTTGATGATACAAATGGTATCCGCGTCCTCTGCTTCATCTAAATAGTGCGTGGTTAAGAAAACTGTCGTGCCACTCGTGGCTTGCACTTGCCGAATATATTGCCACAAGG
>JAIFLK010000169.1 GCA_020049115.1 Chloroflexota bacterium
TTAGGCAAGGTAATGGTATTGCCAGTTTGACTCCCTAGCGTAATGGTTAATTCATTAGGGCTAAAGTGTTGCCCCGTAGATTGAATTGTAAAGGTTAAATGAATGGGTCCCATACAAAATATTTCTCCTAATGTGATATTTTGTTCCTTGAGTTTTTATACTGAGGAATTAGCACGCCCTCGTGCTTAACCAACGACACACGAGAGCGTGTGTCACTCCAATTGGCGAAACAGAGTTTCACAATTGACTGCGTTACTAAACAGAATTTAGTAACAAGTTAAAAAATCAACTTAATGGTTAAGGAGGAGGACATCCTTCGGGAATTGTGAGAGGATAAACTGCTCCTTTTGCATAATCTACAAATGGTATTACTAGCATCTGTCCAGAATCAATTGAGAAATTTACATCACCAACCCTGTAGTAGGTACTTGGCTCTAATGATAGTACAAATCTATCTGGCTCACCACCTTGAATTTTTGGCTTTAAAGAACGCACCCCAACCCTCTCACCATGACCATCATTATACTTATACACTGAGACCGACTCTATTGCACTGCCTCTATGATTCTCAATCACTACCACTCCTTTCCCTGGTTCTGGCGTGACATACCAGGTAGAGCAAGGTGTATTGGTAGGTAGTACAGGTTTAGGTGTATTAGTAGGTGGTACGGGTTTAGGCGTTTTGGTAGGTGGTACTACGGGTTTAGGGGTATCGGTTGATTCCCCGTCTTGTGGTGCGAGTGAGCCAACAACATCAAATTGTGATCCTACAGGTTTAGGCGTATCGGTTGATTCCCCTGTTGCTGTTTCAGAAGTTGGCTTATCCATTGTAGCTTCATCGGTTGCGGTGGTGGACACAGCTGACGCACTGGTTGCTTCTACCATTGCCGTTGTTGCGGCAACAGATGGCTCTTTTCCGCCACTGAACATGATGAGACCAATGATGATACAAACCACCACCACCGCGCCGATGCCAATCCACAAACCCGAATTACTTTGACGGACGGGTGGGGCAACGGTGGTCGGAGAGACTACTGTAGCTGGTGGGCTTTGAGGTGGGGTAGACCTGGCCGTAGCTAAAGAGGTTTCAGCCTGCTCATCAATTGGCTTATTGGCTCGCGGTATCGCCGCCTGACGGCTGGCTGCGGTCAGGCTCAAGGTATAAATCGCTTGCCCGATGCGTAATTTATCGCCTACTTTGAAAGGAACAGCCGCCGCCCCAAGCCGTTGCTCATTAATAAATGTTCCATTCACCACCCCATGTGTGCCATCAAACTCAATCGTCGCGTGCTGACGTGAGGCTAATTGGTCTTCTACGGGAATATCGCAAGTTTTCGCCCGCCCCAAAGTCAACGCGGCCCCTAACCTAAGAGGATAGCTATGCCCATCTGGCCCCACCAGATAGGGCAAACTCGCGCTCACCATCGTGGCCTCAGCCTCATTAGCCGCAGAGCCAATCATGGTGGCCTCATTATCAAACAGAACCGTCTCACTCGGTACAACTTGGGTCGGAACATTCCCTTGCAACTCTGCCTGCCATGCCGCCACCGATACGGGGCGATTTTTCTCTAAGGGTTGCATGGCGTGCCTAATCGCTTGCCAAACCTGTTGACTCAAATTAAGATTTAACTGCTGTGGTGATGCAAACTGCGCTCTATCGGTTAATAAACTGATACTATCAGGCGGCCTTTCGGCAGTCAACAGCGCGTACAAGGTCGCGCCCAACGCATAAATGTCTGAACGAGGAGACGTGCCTTCGCCACTGTACTGCTCAGGCGGTGAGAAACCTGGCGTTACGCCCCGCGCCCCCGTCCCCGTAACCGCATTTTGCTCGGCAATTTTGGCAATGCCAAAATCCACCAACACCGCTTGCCCACCAGGTGTCACCTTAATATTTTGCGGCTTAATATCCCGATGAATAATGGGCGGTTGCTGTTTATGCAGATATTGCACCGCATCACAAATTTGCGAAATATAACGCACCGCTTGCGCCTCATCTAACGGTTTTTTAGACCGCTTAATGATTTGCCATAAATCTTCCCCTTCAATGAAATCCATCACCAAATATTGCTGGCCTGCCACACTAAAGTGGTGCATCACGCGGGGCAAGGCGGGATGATGTAACTTGGCTAAAATACGGGCTTCCTGCTGAAATTGTATGATACTTTGGGGCATTTGCAGAAAGTTTTCCTTAATGGCGACCTCAATATCAAGATTGGTGTCATACCCCTGATAAATCGCGCCCATGCCGCCCTGCCCAATCAGGCGGTCAATCCGATACCGATTTTCTAATACAGTGTCTACAGCTAACGTCATGTACTACTCCCATTAATTAAATTATATTACATGAATATAAATGCTGTTTCCGTAGCGAAAACCGCATGTCATTCTGAGCGAAGCACCCAAAGGGTGTAAACGAAGAATCCCTCTCTAAAATTCGGGATGACTCATCATTCAGACCTAATCGGCCATTTTTGTGTCAGTAGTTTTGTTTAATAATTTTAACATCTCAGTCAGACAAACTATCACAATATTTTTCCTTTGGATGCGGGCGTGAGAGGTCAGGTTTAGTTGATAGATAACAAACCTCAATGGGCTGACCTACGACAACTTCATTGAACACTGCCTCTGAAGTAACAAAACGGGCTTCATACTCCAAATAATGATAATATACATCATAATACGAAAATTTACTGTTATCACTATCAGACCAAGTACGATATTTTTTAGCCGTAATAACTCCCATAATGACTTGACCATCTTGGTTTAGTCGGTAAGCCTGCCAAATATGATAAAAAATATCAATAACCATAATGCTAATGGGGAGTAGAATACCCAACTCTTGTAAATAATGTAACTCTATCTTAGCTATGTAAGGAATACCCCAAAAAATTACTATAGCTATCAGTAATCTTAAAACATGCACTATTATACCCCTATAACTTGACAATTTACAATACGTTTTGCCTAAAGCCTTCGGAATATACTCCCCCGAAATGGGTATATTGGGTAAGTCCAAATCATGGCGTAGTTTTCCCACGAGGTAAGCTAACTGTTGCGGGTCTGGGGTCGGGTTTTTCAACCTTCCCACGGGAGACAACTCTAAGTAGTAGTCGGCGGCGGGTGAGTGACCGTCTTTTAATTCACGCGTGCAGTAGACTTGTTCAATTTTTGTGACCTCAAATTGCTGATTCGAAGACAAGATTGCCCTCGTCGACACTGTCAGGGTTTGCCCCGCCAAAGTAATTTGGGTGCGTCTGATAGTTTTTTCAAGCCAAAATACCGCCACAAAAATCAAGCCTATTGTCATAAATGAAAACCAAAGTACCTCATCATGGTCAAGATAGCCCCATTGCATACCCAAAACGTAAACCATAACAAGCCCAGGTACCCCGAAAAACCAATAGTTGTGCAAAAACTGCCTGAGCTGTTTTTGCCACAGTAGGCGCATGGTGATGGTATAGCCAGTGGCATGCTCTTGGAGCGTAATAGTCGGTGGTGGGGTTAGATTGAATTGAGCAGACATGGTGTTATCTCCTTATATCGATACTCAGTATATCAACATTTTGAGGGTAGTCATCAGGTGACTTGAAGTCACCTGATGACTAAAGGCCACAATCCTGAAATACTAACACTAGAAATAGGCTATTTACAAAATTCTCATTCCTTAATTAAAAAACATTAGATAAGCAAATTTCCCACAATATTTTTCCAACGGATGCGGACGGGAGAGGTTAGGTTGAGTGGGCAGATAACAAACCTCAATGGGCTGACCTTCAATAATCTCAGCAAATACCTCTGCTGAAACCACCAACCAAGTTTCATACTCTAAATAACGATAATAAATTTCACAAGGTTGCACTTTGGCCCCTCGGTTATAATAAGTCCGACGTTTTTTAGCGGCCACCACGCCCGTAATGATTTGACCATGTTGGTTTAATTGGTATGCCTGCCAGATACCAGAGGCCATGTTGATGACCAAACCCACCATGAGCAACCCACCAATTCCTAGCAATATGAACGGCCCACCAATTCCTAGTAAATAAAGCACCTGTATCCCGATAAGCGCATTAATCCCAAAGGTAAACAGGGCCACAAAGAAAAAATTCCATAGTAAGAACGCCAGATGAGCCATCATACTTTCGTAACTTAACGATGCACCATTGGCTTGGCCTAGTATGGCGGGAATATACTCGCCCGTAATGGGGGTTTCAGGTAACTTTAAGTCATGGCGTAGCTTTCCCACTAGGTAAGCTAACTGTTGCGGGTCTGTGGTGAGGTTTTTCAACCGCCCCACAGGAGATAACTCTAAATAGTAATCGGCGGTGGGTACAGAACCATCTTTTAACTCACGCGTACAGTAGATGTGTTGCATCTTGGCGGTCTCAAATTGTTGGGTAGAAGCAAAAATTAGCCCTGTCTTCACGGTCAGGGTTTGACCCGCTAAAGTCAGGAAAGTGCGATTAATTTGTGAGTAGAAAACATAGCGCAATAATGCCAGTAACATTATGCCTCCCAAGAGAGGAATACAGGCTAATAATAGCCAAATTTGAAATAGCATCGCCAGGCCAAAAATGAGCAGTGAAAGCCACATGAAGATAAACCCGCCTTGGAAAAGCGGTATACCCCGTATTTGCGAAGGGGGGCGAATAATGATGGCGTGGTGGGTTTTATCCTCTTGTAAGGTAATCCCACGCGGTGGGGTAACATTCGTTTGGGTAGACATGTCATTAGCTCCTTGCCCCTACATTTATTTTCCTTGAAAAGTTTCTTTAAACCATGCTCTTATACTGCATTCCAAATGAAAACTACACTTTCGCCATGAAGTTGGGGCCAGAATAAATTCTGGACTCCACCACCAAAATGGGGTCCAGAATTTATTCTGGCCCCAGAGGACTGCCATAAAGCTGAAACGATTAACTCCGCCATGACGCGATTTTTCGCGGCTGAGGTTTCATTTTGTTCCATGTAAAAATCTCCTGAGATGACGTTATAACTCCCTGCCACCGCCCACATGGTTAGCGGGCAATGGCAGGGTTATTTAATTGCGTTTTTTTGCAAACCATAACAGCTACTTTATGACCTAATGTCTCGTCAAGCGTGAATTAATGGAATGGTGTTAGTCATCAGGTGACTTCAAGTCACCTGATGACTAAACAAATCACACTTGACAGGACAACTTGACAGGACACTAAAGCAAACATCGTAATTCTGTTTAGCCGCAACCTTGGGCTTTTTTATTTAGCACAACGGAACCCAATGTCATAGTTGGCATAGGTTGACGGTAGTTGTGTCCCTCTATCGGTAACTCGTCCTCTAAAAGAATAGTTATTCCAACCACCACCACGTAATACATGTCCACCAACCGCTTGATTAATGGTCCACTCAACCACATTTCCCGCCATATCCATCACCCCAAAAGGACTAGCTCCTGATGAATAACTGCCTACAGCGGTGGGGCCAGCTGTATTCAAATTAGCTTTGGCAGAATCAAAGCTGTTGCCCCAGGGGTAACGTCGGCCGTCAGTACCCCGCGCGGCTTTTTCCCATTCCTCTTCCGTTGGCAAACGGCTCCCCGCCCAGCGGCAGAAATTAGCGGCAGCCGTAAAATCTACCCCCACTACGGGGTTGTCATCAGCAAGAAATTGGTCATCAAAGGTAATTTTGCTATCTGCTGCAATATTACTGCCTGATTCTTGGCAAGTACCTGCGTCAACACACGCCTCATATTGAGCGTTAGTTACCTCATATTTACCGATTTGAAATTTCTTCACGGAAACAGTTCGGCTGCCCTTTTCATTACCAAACCATGCTTCTTGACACGTTTGGCCTGTGCTTTGTCCCTCAGTTTGATTACATTCTTCAATGGCTGCCTTTATTTGGGCAGCATCACTGCCCATGGTAAAATTACCTGCAGGAATAGAAACCCACTCTATATCACCATTGCCGCCATCAGAACTTGATACAGAGGTGTCCTCTTCATCTTCTGTAGCCTCAGTGTCCTCTTCATCTTCTACAGCCTCACTGTCCTCTTCATCTTCTGTAGCCTCAGTGTCCTCTTCATCTTCTGTAGCCTCACTGTCCTCTTCATCTTCTGTAGCCTCACTGTCCTCTTCATCTTCTACAGCCTCACTGTCCTCTTCATCTTCTACAGCCTCACTGTCCTCTTCATCTTCTGTAGCCTCACTGTCCTCTTCATCTTCTGCAGCCTCACTGTCCTCTTCATCTTCTGTAGCCTCACTGTCCTCTTCATCTAGACTATTATAGTCATGTACAGCATAGTCTGGCGGAGCGACTATTTCCATTGCATTGTCATAGCTAAATACTACTTTGCCACTTTTATCAAACAGATTTTCAAAAGGCAAAAAAGTATACTCTAAAAGTTCAGCCTGTTCATTTGTTACAGTAGTGCGTATCTTAAAGGAATCAGTCTTGTGAACCCAAAAACCATAATCGTTTCGCCACCAATACTCTTCACCACCCTCGGCTCGATAATGAAGCTCAAGCCCACTAACTCGTGTAGACTTTCCTGGCTCCAGAGAATACCAACCCTGTGCAACAAAACAATCTGCCTGTGGGTCATAGAAGCCAAGTGCATAATAGATTGTTTCGCTTGTGCCATTTGCTAGCTCTACTTCGTAGTTTTTTCTACGAGCAGGAATTTCATTTACGTCGTCATTGTTACTAATGAGGGGGTTGACCCCAGCGGCTTTAGTAGGCAAAACAACTATTAACGCCCCTACTCCCACAAATAAAATCAACAACAAGCTAACGATTAACCTTTTCATTTTGTTTTAACTCCTTTTTACTTACATTTTTATTACCAACTAGAAAATGGATATAGCCTAATAATTTTCTCCACCTGTAAATAATTCGGTGATGCGGAGTCCAAAGCCGTAGGCTTTGTCAGGTGGGTCAAAGCCTACGGCTTTGGACTCCATTCTTAATCCCCTAAAAATTTACAGGTGGAAATTTCTTACTTCCCTGCCACCGCCCACATGGTTAGCGGACAATGGCAGGGTTATTCAATTGTTAGTTACGCCCCCACGACCTCGGCCTGGGGTTGAGCAGGGTTTGGTCGTGGGGTTATGCAGTTGGATAAACAGCAAAGTTTTAAAGTTTTTGCACTACTCCCATTCCTGCCCAAAAAAATCTTTGTCTTTATAATTAGAAAGATATGGGACGGACAGTGCATTGTCGTAGTTAAATATATATTTATTATCCTTAACTTTTGACATGTTTTGAAAAGCCATAAAAGTTAAACGCTTCTTTTTGCCTCGTTTGACACTTAGATTTCCTGGTAGATTAAATGGCCCCCCCCTATCAATCCATTGGCCATTATTTTCTTCCCACCAGTAGCCGCCTAGGTTATCATTGGCCCAAAAGTGAATCTCAACCCCTTCCCAGTATGCAGATGCTCCTGGTTCTAGACCATACCACCCTGTTCCAGAAAAGGCATCTATCGTTGCGTTATACGATGATACAGAGTAGTATATTCTATCCGCAGTACCGTTTACAAAGGTAACTTTACTAAATGGACGGCGGAACGGAATTGTTTGTGGTTCATTCCCTACATTACTAGGCTGGCTATCAGCCGCTTGAGTGGGCCAGACGAACGTTAATACGTTTACGCCTACAAATAAAATCAACAGCAAACTCATCAGTACCTTTTTCATGTTGTTTTAACTCCTTTTTACTTACATTTCTATTACCAACTAGAAAATGGATATGGCCTTGCAATTTTCTTACTTCCCCGCCACCGCCCATGATGGGCAATGGCAGGGTTATTCAATTGTTAGTTACTGCCCCACGACCTCGGCCTGGGGTTGGGCAAGACTATCCTAAAAACTGGTCAAAACACGCCTTGCAACTAATAACCAGTCACGTCAATATAGCCTTGTGGGGAGGGGATATCCATTGCATCATCATACCTTAGAGTGAAAACTTTATCTGTTTCACTGGCATAATAGGGTCTATAACCATACCCCTTTTTCTTCGCTTTTTTGTTCGATATACCATCAACGATGCTAAAACCATTATAGGGATGGATCCACCAGCCATGATCTTCTCGCCACCAGTAATATTCTCCATCAGAACTCTTGGCATAAAAGAAAGCGGCACCATTGGCACTTCTAATTTCAAAAGATGTTTCTCCTGGTTTCAACATCCACCATCCCTCTGAAACCCTACGATCTACAGCTGGGTTGTACCAAGCAATAGCATACAATATATCCTCACCAGTACCGTTTCTTACACTTACGGTGGCTCCTTGAGCAACAGCAGTAGGAGTCGGCACTAGGGGTAACACCCCTGCCCCCACGAATACAGCTAACAGCAAACTCATCAATACCTTTTTCATTTTAGGTTATCCTTTTTTAGTAATGACTCATGTTCCTGTTACCCATTTTCTAATGGGTAACAGAACCAGTGAGTCATTTTTTACTTTATTACTTCTTTTCTGGCGCATCAATCATCTGGTCCAAAGGAGGAGTGGGTATAGCATCCACATCAACTACATCTGTCCCTGCGGGCGGAGTAAAGGTAAACATGCTGGCCTCAATCTCAGTCTGCTCAATTGCGCCTTGTAATATGGCTAAACCTTTGCCACTCACCGTTCCCGTAGCCGTTTGCTGCACAAGTTCCAATTCAATTTGCTGCGGCAAGAACGTTTCCTTATCTATCCAGATAGTTCCCGTAGCCTCCGTTAAGAGGGAGTCTTCACTCGTTTCTTTGGAAACCGTTTTAACCATATAGGTATCCCGTCCATTGACGTTTTCACTCCCTGTAACGGTAGTCTCAACGGGGCCTAATGAGCCTTTGTTCCAAATCTCACGAAGGGTTGAGTTTATTTCTTGCATCTCAGGTTGGTCAGCCAAATGAGGATTAGCCATGAAATACTTCGCTGAGGTGTAAAAAACGTTCTGTTTGGGCGCGTAAACCCAGCCTTGGGTATCATTGGAACCAATAATAGAGCCTTTGATTTCCTCAGTTTCACTCGTAAATTCAATCCGTACATTTTTATTAGCACGGTTGGCCCACACTTGTACGCTCCCCTTTATCCCACCTGCTTTAGTAGCCATTTGGAACGCCACCGTAAAATGAGCCTTATCAAGGGCTTTTACCGCTGCCTCCATTTTCTTAATCAATTCCTGCCCATCGGCTTGACCCGCTTCCGCCGCAGGTTTGGCGGCCTCCGCCGCTTTGGTCGGTTCGGCAGGCGGGGCCGCAGGGGTAGCACTACCACAAGCCACTAAGCCCAATAACAGGCCGAGTGATAACATAACATAAACTGTTCTGATTATTTTTGTTACGAACATACTGTTTCTCCTGATTATTTTTTACAAAATAGCCACCTGTAAATAATATGGTGATGGGGTCAGCCTTTATAAGGTTTTGAACCTTATAAAGGCTTAAATATTGACAGGTGACAAACTAGGTTGTCTTAAACTGTCTGACGTGCCAAAGGCCGCCTGGGTAACGTTAGCGTTACCGTTGCTAAATAAATGGGGCAATAGGTTGCACCTCCTTCATGTCAAAAGATATTTATTAAGTCACAGTTTGCCGCGCGTAGCGGCAAGCTGATAGACCGCACCTAAGGTCACTTTTGGCTTAAGCAATCCATATTGCCCCGAAAAACAAGGCTATAGATATCGCCAAGAAGATAATGAACGCCATAAAATAACTCCCTGTAATCGTGTAAGCCCCATAAGCCAACAGTATCGGTAAGCCCAACCACAAAACTAATACTAAAAAAACAAACGGCAACATAACAAGGTTTTCATAGTGGCGGTTCTTGGCTAGTTGGCCTGACAGACCTATGGCCTCAATAATTTTACTCTTAACTATCCCTGCCCCACCTAGTGCTACAGTACCCATGAGTAAATAACCATATGCCAAACATGGGGAAAGTATTAACCCCACACCACAAGCTAAGGCTATGTCCAAATAGTAACCAAAATTAAGAAGCAGATAGACGAATATAACCAGGCTGATGAGCAAAAACATGGCCCGCTGTAGCTGTTCATAGCTGGACAATATTCTGGTCATTTTACGAATCTCTTCAGGTAGTTCGTCGTTGCCCTCAAGATTAATGGCTGTGGTCAAACGATATATTTCCGCAGGCAAGCTGCTGAGTTGGTTATTCTTAAGGTTAAGTGAAGTTAGGTTTGTCAATTTGCCAATTTCTGGTGGCAAGCTGCTGAGTTTGTTACCCTCAAGGGTAAGTGAAGTGAGGTTTGTCAATTTGCCAATTTCTGGGGGCAAACTGCTGAGTTGGTTATGCTCAAGGTTAAGTGAAGTTAGGTTCGTTAAGTTGCCAATTTCTGGCGGTAGCTGGGTGAGTTGGTTATTCTTAAGGTCAAGTGAAGTTAAGTTCGTTAAGTTGCCAATTTCTGGGGGCAAACTGGTAAGTCTGCCATCATAGTCATCATCACCAATAACGGTAAGTGAAGTCAAGTTTGTCAAATTGCCAATTTCTGGGGGCAGACTGATCAAGGAGGTACCTCGCAAAACAAGTTCCGTCAAATCAGTTAAATTGCCAATTTCTGCGGGTAGATTTTCTAGAGTAATATCACTTAGGTTAAGTGTAGTCCCTTGCTTATATTTTATAAGCTCTTCGTAGTTCATTGTAGTAACTCCTTCTCAGGTAATG
>JAIFLK010000049.1:0-33502 GCA_020049115.1 Chloroflexota bacterium
TTTTGCCACTGAGATAATTCAACATGCCCCGTAAGCGTTTGTTATCCTTTTGCAATTCAGCCATGTCCCGCCGAAAATCCTGCCCAAAATCAGGCGCAAAGGTAGAGATTTCCTCCTCAAAGCGACTCCGCAAAATGAGATACAGTGTGCCATCTTGTAACCCTTGAAAACGAATGTCCGAGCCGCCATCGGCGATTAAATCGGCCTCCAGGAGTAATTCCAGCTTACGGTGAATGTCATCATAAGACAACTCTAACCCTAACGCTTCCTTAATTTCTTTGGGTGTCCAGGTGCGTTCATGATGTTTCGTTAAATGTAATACAATATGCTTACTGTGTCTATCATTCAGGCGTGATAAATTCTTATAAATATACTCGCCCCATGTTTTGGATAATTCCGAAGTGCGGCTGGTAATTTCGTAATTAACCGTATCAACCACACCGTCAACCGTTTGCAAATTTCTCCCCTTGTAATTACTTTGTACGACACAGGAGATGAAAAAAGGGTCAGCCATGCACAGTTGGTTTAACATGGCCGCGCTGTCGTTGGTGATGGGTTCATTAAAGGTTTCGGCATAGCGATAAACGGCTTGCAGCCCTTCATCTGGCGTAAGGTAAGGGTTCATGTACCACAAACTTAATCGCCCCGCCTCCAGATATTGGCTGGCAATTTCTAACAGCCAACTAATGTAAGAACCCGTCACCAACATGGGCGCGACTTTCGACTCGACTACCGTATGGAAACTCCCTGGCATAGTGGTATCAGGCTGGCCTTCACATTTTTCATCACGGTAGATAAATTGCGCTAGATATTGAAACTCATCAATCATGACCAAAAAGCGCAGGTCATAAATGGCCGCAAAACGGTGGGGGGCATTATAGGCCGTTTCCCAGACCGCAAAATAGTTGTGGCGTTCTTTTTCACGCAATAAGGTTTCTACATCGTCAACTAACCCCTTAATGGCATGAGATAGGCCATATTCCTTAATTTGTTCTAGGGTCAGCGGTTTGCGAACTAATTCCTCATCGCGCTCCAAAAATGAAATATAATGCGAGGCAAAGGTTTGGTAATAATTCCAAGCAAAATCAACATACCACACATTACTTTCAGGCACACTGAAATAAAAGGGAATAACCTGCCCATGTTGACTCCACAGTTGATTAAAAAGCCGTTGCACAAAGGCGGTTTTGCCACTTTTGCGGCGCGCCAAAATCACCCGCGATTTGGAGAGTTTGCCAGGCATATTTGCCAACCATCGGCCAAAATTTGTAAACTCTTCCTCCCGCCCCACCAACAGGGACGGATTACCAATTTTTTCTTCTAAGGGATATTGCATGAATACTCCTTGGAGTCCAAATCTTTAGATTTGTTGGCGACCAACTCTGACAAATCTAAAGATTTGGACTCCAGTTTCTGATAGTGCTGAGTATAGAATCAGCGAATTATTAGCGGTAAGAATGATAACATGAAATTACTCCTTGTTTTTACGAAACAAACTGTATATATGCCGCGCGGCCATGCGGCGGATTAAAGAGGAGGCGCGCCCCGTCCACTAAAGGGACTTCTTGCTGTATACGGATAGATTGCGGCGAACCGTAAGGCGGGAAATAGAGCAGATTGGGCAGGGCTAGATTTTGTAATAGCCATGTTTTTTGTTTATGCTGATATTTTAGCCGCGCGGCGGCAATAACAGTATTAAGCCCTGGGCTAGGGGGTTGCGTGGGGTCAACATGCCAGAGTTGTAAGGTACGGTCAGGTTGCCCCACCCAAACATAGCCCCGTTCCCCCTGATACATGCCTGGCTGACCTGACCAGGGTTTGTAAAAATAAAAAAGAGGTAACTTCGCATAGCGAGTAACTATCGTCCCACAATGACACCTTAATGGCTGTTTGAACGAAAAAACGAACGCGCCAAAGGGACATTTCGGGTTATCACACATCACTAAACTATCTTTCATTCGGCCCAATTCGCGCTCCCAATAAGCGGCGGCAGGGCGTTTGGCAGGCTGATGTAAGCCTTCAATGAAGGCCGCTTCAATCAATTTGGCAACGGCGGGCGTAAAGACATCTTGATAACGAATCTTTAAGTCGGCGGGGCGGTTGGAGGTGTCGGTGGGATGTTCAATGAAGAGAGCCTGCTCGCCCAAACTGAGGGCTTCATCTAACGCGGGGTCGCTGTCATGAATTTTGGGGCCGAGCAGGGGGTGGCGTAACAATAATAGCCAATAAATCAGCGTGGCGAGGGCATGTAAATCGGTGCTGGCGGAGGGAGAGGCTTTAACATGCGGCGAGGTAAGTTGCGCTGCCAATTCAGGGGCCATGCATTTGGACGTGCCTAGCACTTGGGGCGGCAAAAAATCGGGGACAACCAAGCCGTCACAATCAATCAACATGAGGCTGTCGGTGGCGGGGTCAACCAGAAAATTACGAAAAGATAGGTCAGAGTGACACAGGCCGCGAAAGTGCATCCGCCTAACAGTTTGTGCCATTTTGATGGCTAAGGTCAGATAATTTGACCATTGCCCCAATTTGGCCGCGCCATGTTTTTTCGCCACCACCTGCCGTTGTTTCGCGCCCAAAAACCATTGCAACTCCAATGAACCCTGCGGGGCGCGCTCCATGAGCAGCCCCAATTGGGGCTGTTTGACAATCATTTTCGGCCAAGCAAATAAACTGTCCCAATAGGGTTCAGATTGCACGATGTTATATTGCGGACTGATAATTTTTTGCAAGGCCGCTTCCCGTTGTGGCTCCACCGTTTTATAGAGTTTGACCACATATTGCCCCGCTTTATCCCAATAAAGCAACCCCTCGCCGCCCTCAGCAAAGGGTTGGTCATCACATTCAATTTTTGAGCCGTCAGCGAGAGTGCAAATCATGGTAACGGTTGATTACAAGTTTTGCCTGCAATCTCCAAAGTAAAGGCTTTACCAAACGGTTCTACGGTCATCGTGGGTGGAACTTCGCGCATTTCGTGGCGATTTAATTTCAGTGACATAATGAGTAAGCTCCTATGGTTTAATAAGATGAATGACTAGAAAAATTCTAGGCTAAAAAGGGGAGATGTCAAATAAAATGTATTTAATATACTACAACGGATTTATACTGCATATCAAATGAAAACTACACTTTCGGCGCAGGAGTCCGCAATTATTTGCGGGCTATCCGCAAAGGATTGCGGACTCCTGCCAAAAAGTGTAACTCTCAAATAAAACGCAGTATAGGAGGGAACGGATTTTTGGCGGCTATCCGTTTATTTCTTAATCCGTTGTAGTGTTATTACGGTGGCGGGGCTACCACTCAAGTATCGTTTGACATGCCCCTTAGCCTGACTATAATTGAGGACATGGCAAAAGATAAAATTCATGACCAAGTGAAACATGCGTTAATTAAAGATGGCTGGACGATTACGGATGACCCGTATACGATTGAGTTTGAAGAGATTACGGTTTATGCTGATTTTGGGGCGGAAAAGTTATTGGCTTGTCAGCGAGGCTCAACCAAAATTGTGGTTGAGGCCAAAAGTTTTATTAGTCGTTCACCTGTATCTGACTTAGAAAAAGCTTTGGGGCAATACAATGTATATCAAGTTTGGTTAGCCGAAATTGAACCTGACCGCCAACTTCATTTAGCGATTGATGAAACCATTTACCGCCAATTTTTTAGCAAAAAAGCGATTCAACTGATTATTCAGGCATACAACGTTAAGATAATTGTGGTTGACCTTAACCAGGAGGAAATTATGTTATGGACAAGTTAAGCCGCTACCGCCAAATTATTAAACAAATTCTACTCCAACACATCGAAATTTTACAACGCCGTCCCATTTCAGGCTTAGATAAAGAAGTGGTCTTTGATGAAGCACGTGACCATTATTTATTGTATAAAGTGGGGTGGACTCAACAGGGGCGAGTTGATGCCCCCACAATTTATGTTCGGTTGCGTAATGAAAAATTTTGGATAGAAGTGGATTGGACGGAGGACGGCATTGCTACTGATTTGTTAGAGGCAGGCGTGCCTAAAGAGGATATTGTGTTGGCTTTTCAAATCCCCACCATGCGCCAATATACGGAATTTGCGGTGGCGTAATAAAAAAGCCTCATTGACTCTATGAGGCTTTTTTTGTTTGACATGCCCCTTAGCCTGACTATAATTGAGGGCATGGCAAAAGATAAAATTCATGACCAAGTGAAACATGCCCTCATCAAAGATGGCTGGACGATTACGGATGACCCGTATACCTTGAAATATGGCACCGATAATAGTTACCCTGACTTCGCGGCTGAACGTACTGGATTGTTCATTTAGTTTTTAGTACATGGTCAGACAAGAATGTCCGACCTACCAACGGTAGAACAGACATTCTTGTCTGTTCGGATATACCCAACGGTAGAACAGACATTCTTGTCTGTTCGGATATACTAGAAATTAAGTGAACAGTCCACTACTATGACCGCGCAGAAAGGAGAGGAAAAAATTCTAGTAGAGGTCAAAAGTTTTATTGGCATCTCAGGTTTGCATGATTTTGAAGTGGCTTTGGGTAAATATACCCTGTACTTAACCGTATTGCGTAAACGTAAGTTAAATTATGTTCTCTGTGTGGCCATTGATGAGAAAGCTTACAAAAGTACCTTTCAACGCCCCATGATTCAATTAGCCGTTGAGGAACATCAGATTCCGCTTATCGTTACTAATCTTAATCAAGAGGAGGTTATAAAATGGATAAATTATCCCACTATCGCACCGTAATTAAACGATTGCTGGCAGAATATGAACGGCTAGGCGGGAGTACCGCCCCTGATGATTTGGTGGTAGACCATGCCATGTTTGATGATGAGCATAATCGCTACATTTTATTAAGAACAGGTTGGTGGGAAGAAAAACGGGTGAATGCGGCGGCCTTATATCTGCGCTTGCATAACGATAAAATCTACATTGAAGAGGATTGGACGGAGGATGGCATTGCCGCCGATTTGTTAGAGGCAGGGGTGCCGCGTGAGGATATTGTGTTGGCCTTCCATCCGCCTGAAATGCGTCAATATACGGAATTTGCGGTAGCGTAATAGAAACAGCCCTGAGTTAACATTCAGGGCTGTCTTTATTACGCCACCTCCAACTCATCCCGTACCAACTGGTCGGTGAATTTGCCCCACTTCATAAAATGGCTACAATTCGTAGAATATAAGTAGACCTCACAGGTTTTTAAAACCTGTGAGGTCTGCACTCAAGTTTATATTTCTGACAAAGGAGTCTTTTTAGCATGAATGACCGAGTTGCATTATATTTACAAGATGCCCATGATTTACGGGAGGGCATGAAATTGGCGCAGTATGCCGAGAAGCATGGCTTTGAGGCCGTTTGGCAGGCCGAGAGCCGTTTAGTGCGGGATGCCATTGTCCCGATGGCCGCGTTCGCGGCGGTGACGGAACGAATTAAAATTGGCTCAGGCGTGATTAACAATTGGACGCGTAATATTGGGTTATTAGCGGCCACGTTTCTGACGCTGGATGACCTTGCGCCTGACCGTATTATCTGCGGGATTGGGGCTTGGTGGGACCCGTTGGCGGCGAATGTGGGCATTACGCGCCGTAAGCCATTGTTAGCCATGCAAGAAACCATTGAAGTGATGCGCCGTTTATTACGCATGGAGCGCGTCACTTTTGACGGTGAGTTTCATCATGTGAAGAATATTGAGCTAGATGTCGTGCATGGTCGGCGCGAACCGCGTCATGTGCAGATGATGATTGGCGCGACGGGCCCGAAAATGATGGAATTGACGGGCGAAATTGCCGATGGCGCGGTCTTAAATTATTGCGTTGCGCCTGATTACAATATTGAAGCCCTAGAGCAACTCACTACGGGCGCGGCGCGGGCAGGGCGCACTCTGGCCGAGATTGACCGCCCACAATTGATTGTCTGCTCGGTGGATAACGATAAGGCGAAGGCTCTGGACGGGGCGCGGGCGTTATTGACCCAATATCTGGCGCAGCAGCCACATATTGCCAAAGCGAGTAATGTGAGCGAGGATATTGTGAAAAGTATCCAAAATATTCTCGGCTGGCCTGCCACCAAAGAGCAAATTAAAGCGGCCATGCCTCTCGTGCCTGACGATTTAGTACAACGTATTACGGCCAGTGGCACGCCCGAAGAGGTCAAAGCCAAAGTCCGCGAATATGTGGCGAATGGCTGCACCTGCCCCATTCTTTACCCCCTCGGCGACCCCTATTTGATGATTGAAGTTTTCTCTGACGGATACAATTAAAAAAATGAGAAGTGAGAAATAAGAAATAAAAATTTCTCACTTCTCATTTTTCACTCTCATTTCTCACTTCTCATTTCTCATTGTTGTTAAGGGCGCGGGCGATTTAGCGAGTGGGGTGGCGTATCGGCTGAAACGGGCGGGCTTGCCGCTGATTATGACGGAGTTGGCCGCGCCTTCCTTTGTGCGGCGGACGGTCTGTTTTGGTGAGGCCGTTTATCAAGGGGAGACCACCGTTGAGGGGATTATGGCGCGCCATGTTGCCACTATAGATGAAGCGCGCCAACTCGCGCCCACCGCTATCATTCCCATTTTAGTCACGCCCGATATATCGCTGCTTCAGCCGACCATCATGGTGGACGCGATTGTAGCAAAGGTTAATACGGGGACGCGCTTGAGTGATGCGCCCTTCGTGGTTGCGCTTGGCCCTGGCTTTACCGTTGGCGTGGATTGCCATGCCATTGTGGAGACGAATCGCGGCCATTCATTAGGGCGGGTGCTATATCATGGTTCTGCCGAGCCGAACACAGGGACTCCTGGTCAAGTGGCGGGGGTGGCGCATGAGCGCGTCCTGCGCGCCCCTGCGGTGGGGCATGTCATGCCGATGGCGCAGATTGGCAATATGGTGGCGGCGGGGCAGTTGATTGCTACGGTGAATGGGCAGGAACTGCGCGCCCCCTTTGCGGGAGTGTTACGGGGCTTAATTCATCCTGCGGTCAAAGTGACCCCAGGTTACAAAATTGGTGATCTTGACCCACGCGGCCATGTGACCCATTGTTTCACAATTAGTGATAAATCTCTTGCTATTGGTGGTGGCGTGGTTGAGGCGGTGTTGGGTGAGCGTCCTTGGGCTGTCACCTATCAACCAAATTAGTAGTTGACAAGTCACCCAATACATGCTATACTGCGTTTCATAGTTCAATTTTCAATGGGTAAGGTAAAACCTCGATGACGAGTTCTAACGTTTAGCGAGGTTTTTTTAATTGCCCCAAATTCATATTTATGAGCCTAGATGCTCCCAACCTTGATGTTATATCAAGGGCGGGAGTTTTTTGTTTCTGGCTCTGGAAAAGAGGCCAATGAGAAAAAGATGATACCCTTTGACCTAAATGAAAAATAGGAGATACCGATTCGCTTAGAGGCACACGGTATCTCTCTTGACCCGCAACATGTTCCATTTATAGCCAACCAAGTCGGTCTATAAACATCACCTGTTTTGCCTAGAGAATTATAACACATTTCAGTGATATAGGGTAGGCCAAACGGGACATTAAATTGTTGATTTAACCTTATAACTCTTCTAGGAGAAGAAAATGACACTTAATGTTATATCCCGTAAAATTCGTTGGTTTACTTTGCTCGTTGTAATGAGTTTTTTAGCGGCTTGTGGTGGCGCAGCCCAACCCACTGCTGCCCCTGCGGCTGAGGTTGCCGATGGCGACACGATTAAAGTGGGTATTTTACATTCACTCAGCGGCACCATGTCCATTAGTGAAGTTTCAGTGCGTGACGCGACCCTGTTAGCTATTGAAGAAATCAATGCGGCGGGTGGTATTTTAGGCAAAAAATTAGTGCCTGTGGTTGAAGATGGCGCGAGCGATTGGCCGACCTTTGCGGAAAAAGCGGGCAAATTGCTCAAAGAAGATAAAGTTGCCGTTATCTTTGGTTGCTGGACGAGTGCCAGCCGTAAAGCGGTGTTGCCTGTCGTGGAGCAAAATAACGGTTTATTATTCTACCCCGTACAATATGAAGGGCTAGAACAATCCCCCAATATCTTCTACACGGGGGCTGAACCGACCCAACAAATCATTCCTGGCGTAGAGTATCTCCTTTCCCAAAAGAAAACCAACATTTACTTGCTTGGCTCTGATTATGTCTTCCCCCGTACCGCCAACACCATTATCAAAGCCCAACTCGCCGCCAAAGGCGCGACCTTAGCGGGTGAAGAATATCTCCCGTTAGGTGGCACCGAATTTAGTACCATCATCAGCAAAATTCAGGCCGCTAAACCTGATGCCATTTTCAGCACTTTGAATGGCGATAGCAATGTGGCCTTCTTCAAACAGTTCAAAGATGCGGGCTTTACCCCTGAAACCTTACCTGTTCTTTCGGTGAGCGTGGCGGAAGAAGAAGTGCGTGGCATTGGCGCAGATAATATTGCGGGACATTTAGTGGCTTGGAATTACTATCAAACCACTGATACCCCTGAAAATAAAACTTTCGTGGCTGCTTATAAGAAAGCCTACGGTGAAGACCGCGTGACTGATGACCCGATTGAAGCGGGTTATTTTGGGGTTTATCTTTGGAAAGCGATGGTGGAAAAAGCGGGTAAAGTTGATGTGGATGCCGTAAGAGCCGCCGCTAAGAGCAATGAAATTTCTTTTAATGCCCCTGAAGGTTTAGTTAAAGTGGACGGTGAAAGTCAACATACCTGGAAAACCGTTCGCATTGGTAAGGTTCGCGCTGATGGGTTGATTGATGAAGTTTTCAGCAGCAAAGAACCTGTTAAGCCCGACCCGTTCTTAAAAGGGTATGAGTGGGCGAAAGATTTAGCTGCCGCAATGGGCAAGAAATAAATCGTTAAACACCCTCACCCCCGCCCCTCTCCCACAAGGAGAGGGGAGACAAAATATCCCCTCGCCCTTTGGGAGAGGGGCAGGGGGTGAGGGTAACGTAATTCTTTAGGAGATTATCACATGGGCGGTTGGCTATTACAGGCATTTAATGGGCTAAGTCTCGGCTCTATCTTACTGATGATTTCACTCGGCTTGGCCTTTTCCTTTGGCCTCATGAAAGTCATCAACATGGCTCACGGCGAGTTTATTATGCTAGGGGCGTATGTGACGTATGTCTTTCAAAATAATTTCGCTACCATGTTAGGCGGCCTTGATTTAGGGTTATGGTTTCTCATCTCCATTCCTGTGGCCTTCATTGTTACGGGTTTGTTAGGTATATTACTTGAAATTAGCCTGATTCGCTTCCTCTATGGTCGCCCATTGGATACCCTGTTGGCGACATGGGGCGTGGGCTTGGTGTTGCAACAAGCCACACGCTCTATTTTTGGCGCACCTAACGTGCAAGTTGTCAGCCCCGCTTGGTTAAGTGGTGGTTTTATGATATTGGATATTACGCTACCGTATAAACGTCTGTTTATTATTGCGGTGGTTTTAGTCGCTATTGCTGTCATCTACATTCATCTAAATTATACCGCCAGTGGTCGCCGCTTGCGTGCCGTCATGCAAAATCGGGAAATGGCCTCCTGTTTAGGCGTGGCCTCCCGCCAAGTAGATGCCACAACTTTCGGTTTAGGCGCGGGATTAGCGGGCGTGGCGGGCTGTGTCTTAACCTTAATCGGCCCTATCGGCCCCTCCATTGGCACACATTACATTGTTGATGCCTTCATGGTGGTGGTTTTAGGTGGCACAGGTGGCTTAGTTGGCACAGTTTTGGCCGCGTTCCTTATTGGCATTGCCAACACTTCCCTAGAATTTGCCACGACTGCCACTTTAGCCAAAGTGTTGGTTTTTGGGCTTATTATCGCTTTTTTACAATGGCGACCTTCGGGTTTAGTTGTCCAAACTGCGCGCTAATGATTTTTTTAGACCTACAAGTTTAGACCTGCAAGGTTTTCAAAACCTTGTAGGTCTAGTAGTTAAGGACGTAATAATGTTAAAACAAACCGCCATGCGTCAATTTATCTCAGAGTGGGGGCCAGTTATTTTATTAGGCTTATTATTTTTATGCGCCCCGCTATTTCTGTCCGACTTTCGCCTCAGCCTCTTAGGGAAATTCTTAACCTTTGCTATTGTCGCCATTGGCCTAGATTTAATTTGGGGTTATGGCGGCATGTTAAGTTTGGGGCAGGGGCTATTTTTCGGCTTGGGTGCGTATGCCATCGCCATGCACATGAAGCTGGAAGCGGGGGGAGGTGGCTTGCCTGATTTTATGGTGTGGAGTGGCCTGCAAGAATTGCCCCTATTTTGGCAACCGTTTCACTCGCCTTTCTTTGCGGTGGCTATGGTGATGATTTTACCCGCTACCGTCGCGGCCATGCTAGGTTTTTTGGTCTTTCGCAGCCGTATCCAAGGGGTTTATTTCTCCATTATTACGCAAGCCCTCACCCTATTGGTCAGCGTGTTGCTCGTGGGGCAACAGGAATATACGGGTGGCACGAATGGTATTACGAATTTAAGCACCATTTTTGGCTATAGTTTAATGGCACAAGAGACTCAAGTTGCCATTTATTTCGTAACGGTCATGATGTTAGCTCTCGTTTATCTCTTTTGTTACCACCTGACACGCTCCCGTTTTGGGCGGCTATTGGTCGCCATGCGCGATGATGAAGCCCGTGTGCGCTTTTTGGGCTATGACCCCGTTATCATCAAAACCGTAACATTTGCCATCTCCGCCGCCATTGCGGGTATCGGTGGCGCGCTTTTTGTGCCGCAAGTGGGTATCATTTCCCCGTCATCTTTAGGGGTGGTTTTCTCTATTGAAATGGTCGTTTGGGTGGCGGTAGGTGGGCGTGGCACGCTCATTGGGGCAATTATTGGGGCGTTATTGGTCAATGCGGGGCGCAGTGCTTTCAGTGAACAGTTTCCAAATGTTTGGCAATATTTCTTAGGGGCTATGTTCATAGGGGTCGTGGTATTGTTCCCGCAAGGCATTGTTGGCTCGCTCCGCTTAGGGGTTGATAAGTTATGTTTAATAAACCAAACGCCCAAATTAGAAGGCTCAGTTTCGCAACCGTCTATTTAATAAACTTAAATTCTTAGCGACTTTGCGTCTCTGCGTTAAAAATTCAACGCCAAGACTCTAAGTCGCTAAGAGTTAATCAACAGAGGAAAATCCCATGACGCAACCTAAAATTTTAGCCGTAAAAAATGTAACGGTCAGTTTTGATGGTTTCACCGTGCTAGATAATTTGAATTTCAGCATGAATTATGGTGAATTACGTTTTCTCATTGGGCCAAATGGCGCGGGCAAAACCACCTTCCTAGACATTATCACCAGCAAAACCAAGCCCACACGCGGCGAAGTTATTTTTGATAAGACCGTAAACATTAGCCATTTACCTGAGCATAAAATTGTCCAACAAGGGATTGGACGCAAATTTCAAACCCCTGCCATCTTTAGCAGTCTAACGGTCTATGAAAATTTAGAGGCGGCCATTAGCTTCCGCGAATGGAGTATCCAATTATTTCGCTGGCTATCACCTTCCAATCGTGAACGGATTACGGAAACTTTAGAGCTAGTCGGCTTGCAAGAGCGCGCCGATGTCCGCGCGGGGGCGTTATCACATGGCGAAAAACAATGGCTAGAAATTGGCATGTTACTCATTCAGAAGCCCAAATTGTTGTTATTAGATGAACCTGTCGCGGGCATGACGCGGCGTGAGCGCAACCGCACAGGTGAGTTGCTACAAAATATTGCTAAAAATTACTCTGTTCTGGTGGTGGAACATGACATGGAATTTGTGCGGAGTTTTGCCAAAACTGTCACCGTATTACATACAGGCAAGGTGTTATGTGAAGGCACAATGGAGCAAATCCAACGTGACCCCCGTGTGGTTGAGGTTTATTTAGGCCGCGCTCACGGCGAAGCTCGCCCTCCCAAGCATGAACGGGTTTCCGTCCCCACACAGCGCGTTGGGCGTATGCCCATGCCCGCGTTGGCGAGTTAAAGAATCCGCGAAAAACCGCGAAGTTTCCACCTGTAAATCTTTAGGCGATGGGTTAAAGGAGTCCGCAATCATTTGCGGACAGCCCGCAAATGATTGCGGACTCCTTAATTAAATCCTCCAAACAGGTGGCAAAGTTTTTAATTTTTTCTTCTTTCGCGGATTCTCAGTAGTTAAAAGGTGTTATTTTATGTTACAAGTTGAACAACTCCAGGCATATTATGACGACAGCCGCATCCTCAATGATGTTTCCTTAACCGTTCCCGATAATCAGGTGGTTTGTTTATTGGGGCGTAATGGGGTGGGCAAAACGACCTTCATGAAAACGGTCATGGGAGTGGTTAAGGCGCGTCATGGCATGATTAAGCTTAGTGGCGAAGATATAACCACCTACTCCACCAGTCAACGGGCGCGGGCGGGCATCGGGTATGTGCCGCAGGGACGGGGTATTTTCCCTTATCTGACGGTTTATGAAAACCTGCTCATGGGCTTTGAGGCCACGCCCAAACGCCAGGTTGAAGCCGACATATTAGAGGAAATGTATCATCTGTTTCCCGTGTTAAAGACCATGCAAAAACGGGTGGCGGGGACATTAAGCGGCGGACAACAACAGCAACTCGCCATTGCCCGCGCCCTCGTAGGTCGGCCTAAACTTTTATTACTAGATGAACCCACTGAGGGGATTCAGCCTTCCATTATGTTAGAAATTGAGGAAGTGATAATTTCACTTCAAGCCCATAGTAATATTACAATTTTGGTGGTGGAACAATTTCTGGATTTTGCCCTAGCCATTGCCGATTATTTCTATATTATGGAAACGGGCGTGATTGTCGAGCAAGGGCCGATTGCTAATTTTAACGATGACCTTGCCAAATTATATCTGGCGGTTTAGTAGGCAGAGTCCGCTAAGAAACACGAAGAAAAATTAAGAAAAAACTATAGCGGTTCTTCGCGTTTCTTAGCGGATTCGATTAAGGTAATCTTGTGCATTTAACTCAACGTGAGCAAGAAAAATTATTAGTCCATGTGGCCGCAGATGTGGCGCGTAAACGACAGGCGCGCGGCCTCAAGCTGAATTATCCCGAATCAATCGCCATTTTGACCGCCGAAATTATGGAAGCAGCGCGTGACGGCAAAACGGTGGCCGAGATTATGGTTTATGGCACCACCATTTTGAGCCGCGCCCAAGTGATGGACGGCATTGCCGAGATGATTCATGAAGTGCAGGTTGAGGCCACGTTTCCCGACGGCACAAAACTTGTCACCGTGCATGACCCCATTCAATAAACATGATATAACAAAACCTCACAGGTTTTCAAAACCTGTGAGGTTTCAAAGGAGCAAGCCATGAAACCAGGAGCCTATTTGCTCAATGAAGCTGCGGGGCCAATTGAGGCCAATGTGGGGCGACCAACGGCGCAATTATTAGTCATACATCGTGGAGACCGCCCGATTCAGGTTGGAAGTCACTTCCATTTTTTTGAGGTCAATCGTGATTTGCTCTTTGACCGTCAAGCCGCATACGGTTTACGTTTGAATATCCCTGCGGGGACGGCGGTGCGTTTTGAGCCAGGCGATACCAAAGAGGTCAATTTAGTGGCTTTAGCGGGCGAGCGCGTCATGTATGGACATAACGGTTTTGTGAATGGGGCGTTAGATGAGGCCACAGTACGGCAAGCTGCCGTAGTTGCTTATCAAGCGGCTCAATTTGGGGATACGGAGGGCAGTTAATCGTGAGCTTAAAAATACCACGAAATGTTTATGCAGATTTATATGGGCCGACAACGGGTGACCGCGTGCGGTTGGCGGACACCGAACTCATCATTGAGATTGAGCAAGATTACACTCACTATGGGGACGAAATTGCCTTTGGCGGCGGTAAAGTGATTCGTGATGGCATGGGGCAAAGCAGTCGTGCCACGCATGATGGCGCGTTAGATGTCGTCATCACCAATGCCATTGTATTAGACCATTGGGGCATTGTGAAAGGTGACATTGGCATTAAGAATGGACGCATTGTTAAGGTCGGCAAAGCGGGCAACCCTGACACGATGGCAGGCGTTGACCCTGAATTGGTGGTGGGCGCGTCTACGGAGGTGATTGCGGGCGAACATTGCATTATTACGGCGGGTGGCATTGATAGCCACATCCATTTTATCGCCCCGCAGCAGATTTATGAAGCCCTGAATAACGGGATTACCACCATGCTCGGCGGTGGCACTGGCCCCGCCACAGGCACAAATGCTACCACATGTACGCCTGGCGCGTGGAACATGGCACGCATGTTACAGGCGGCTGACGCGTGGCCGATGAATTTTGGCTTTTTGGGCAAGGGTAACGCTTCGACTGCCGCGCCCTTAATTGAGCAGTTGCGCGCGGGCGCGATTGGCCTGAAATTGCATGAGGATTGGGGAACGACTCCCGCCGCGATTGACGCATGTTTGGCGGTGGCTGACCAATTTGATGTGCAGGTGGCGATTCACACCGACACCTTAAATGAAGCGGGTTTTGTGGAGGATACGATTGCCGCCATCAAAGGGCGCACCATTCACACCTACCACACGGAGGGCGCGGGCGGTGGGCATGCGCCTGACATCATTAAAATTGCGTCATTTCCTTACATTTTACCTTCGTCAACCAACCCCACTCGCCCTTACACCATCAACACCATTGCTGAACATTTAGATATGTTAATGGTGTGTCACCATCTTAATTCTCAAGTGCCTGAAGATGTGGCCTTTGCCGAGAGTCGGATTCGCCCTGAAACCATTGCGGCGGAGGACATTCTGCATGATTTAGGCGTATTAAGCATGATTTCAAGCGACTCCCAAGCGATGGGGCGTGTCGGTGAAGTGGTCACGCGCACCTGGCAGACCGCCCATAAAATGAAGGTGCAGCGTGGGGCATTGCCACAAGATACGGCGCGTCATGATAACCACCGTGCCAAACGTTATGTTGCGAAATATACCATTAACCCTGCTATCGCGCATGGCATTAGCCATGAGGTGGGTTCAATTGAGCCAGGCAAATTAGCCGATTTGGTGCTATGGAAACCCGCCATGTTTGGGGTCAAACCTGAAATGATTATTAAGGGTGGCTTTATTGCCTGGAGCGTCATGGGCGATGCCAATGCCTCCATTCCCACGCCGCAACCCGTTTGGTATCGCCCCATGTTTGGCTCATTTGGTGGCGCAACGGCCGCGACGAGTGTCACTTTTGTCTCGGCGGCGGCACTGGAGGCAGATTTGCCCGCGCAGATTGGTATGCGGAAAACAGCGGTGGCGGTGAAAAATTGCCGTAATATTGGTAAAGTTGACATGGTGCATAACAGTGCCATGCCCACGATTGAAGTTGACCCTGAAACCTACGAAGTGCGCGCCGATGGCGAATTATTAACCTGTGAACCCGCCGAAGTGTTGCCGCTGGCGCAACGATATTTTCTGTTTTAACGGTATGAGGCGGAGTCCAAAGCCGTAGGCTTTGAGTTGTGAGTCAAAGCCTACGGTTTTGGACTCCATAACTATCACCTAAAAATTTAGCTGACAACATCTTTACTGAAAGGAGTATGACTCATGGCGCATCTGTTATCTAATAAAACAACTCGATATTTAGTGCCACAAATCAGCGATGATTATCAGCAACGTAGCTTAAATCAGTTCTCTATTTTACCTGACAAGGTTAATTTAGTCGCAAAATTTTTAGCTTTCATTACAATTATTACATTTTGGTGGCTGGCGACGCAATGGGGCTTGGTCAATACAACCCTATTGCCGTCCCCGCAAGATGTTTTTTGGGCTGCCGTGTCGTTGTGGACGCAGGGGGGGCTTAGTCAAACTATCGCCCTCACTTTTTTGCGGGTTTCAATTGCCTTTATGGTGGCCGTTATTATTTCATTACCATTGGGCATAATTTTAGGGCTTGAGCCGAGATTACAATTTTGGTTTAGCCCACTTACTGTTATTTTTCGTTATTTGTTAACGGTTGCTTTAATGCTGCTCTTCATCTTTTATTTAGAAGGCAATGAACTCACCAAAATCATGCTTATTTTGTTTGGCATGGTTAGTTATAACCTCTTAAGAATTACTGAAGTTATTAAAGACGTGCCACGAACTTTGATTGATACCACTTATACTTTAGGGGGTAATTTTCAACAAATTATCTTTGAGGTTATCTTACCTTACGCCTGGCCTAAAATTATTGAAATATTTCGACTCAATGTTGCCATTGCCTGGAGTTTAGTTATGGTGACTGAATTGTTAGCGGCTAAAATTGGTTTAGGGCAGAGTTTGTTGGCCGATCAACCCACTTTACACTCAAGTCAGGTGATGGCCTACTTGCTCATTTTAGGTGGATTAGGTCTAGCCATTGACCTATTTTTCCGTTGGGCTTTGGGGGTTACTTGTGAATGGTCATTGGAGTAACCGCGATTTTAACCGATTTGACAAACCTTTAGAAGTCACTCTAGTTGCTAAGGTTTTTGCTACGCCCCAAGGTCAACTTTTGGCTCTACACCAAATCAATTTATTCGTCAACCCTGGCGAATTTATCACGATTTGTGGCCCATCAGGCGCAGGAAAATCAACTTTATTGCGCCTGATTGCGGGTTTAGATACACCTGACATGGGCCACCTGTCGTTGAATGGTCAGCCTATTAGCGGCCCTGGCCCTGAACGCGGCCTTATTTTTCACCAACCCACCGTTTATCCCTGGCTCACGGTGGGGGAGAATGTCGGTTTTGGTCTAAAATTACAATACTTTGCCAAATCAGAACGCAATAAACAAGTTGAGATCTATCTTAATTTGGTCGGTTTGGTAGATTGTGAGCAGCTTTATCCTAAAGACTTATCTGAGGAACAATTACAACGTATGGCGATTGCGCGAGCTTTGATTTGCGAACCCAAGCTATTGTTATTAGATGACCCTTTTGTTACGTTAGATATACCTTCTCGTGAACGGCTGCAAGAATTGTTACTCAAAATTTGGCAATATTTTGGCGTGAGCATTTTATTAGCCACCCGTGATATAACGGAGGCTATCTTTTTAGGTCAACGGGTTTATCTGCTTTCCAATCACATTCAGGCCGAAGTTCCCATTGACCTGCCGCAACCTCGGACTCAGCGTCTCAAACAAGAGCCTCAGCTTCTTAATTATATCAAATATATGGCCGATTTGAGCCATTAGCACTTGAGTTCAGGATAACGGTTGCCTGACGCTAAAGCGGTCAGGCTAAGAAAACAAAGTACGCTAAAGCGCACTTAATTTGCTTCATGGCGTGGCTTTTTAGCCTACTTGAGTAGGCTTTGTCTTCTTAGCACGACGGCTTCAGCCTCGTGCCGTTTTATCCCAATTTAAGCCATTAGTAGGAGTATTTGGATGACTAATTCAACCTTTAATAGCCTTTTCAAAGTGGGCATTGCGGGGCCAGTGGGCAGTGGAAAAACTGCGCTCGTCTCGCGGTTGTGCGAAAAATTACACGCCAAATATAACTTGGCGGTAGTGACAAACGATATTTATACCAAAGAAGATGCCGAGTTTTTATTGCGCCAAAATATTTTGCCAATGGAACGGGTGCGCGGCGTGGAAACGGGCGGTTGCCCTCATTCTGCTATTCGTGATGATGCCTCCATGAACATTGAAGCGGTGGAAGATTTGCTAGAAACATTGCCTGGGCTAGAAATGGTTTTCATCGAAAGCGGTGGTGATAATCTAGCCGCGTCCTTTAGCCCAGAGTTGGTTGATGTGTGGATTTATGTCATTGACGTGGCGGCGGGGGATAAAATTCCGCGCAAGGGCGGCCCTGGCATTATTCGCTCAGATTTGCTCGTCATCAATAAAATTGACCTCGCGCCTTTAGTTGGGGCTTCATTAAACGTTATGGAGCATGATACGTTGCATGTGCGGGGCAATTATCCGTTCATCTTTACGAATTTGAAGGATGAGACGGGTTTGGCTAACGTGGTGGCGTGGGTAGAGGACAAATTTATCACCCGCAGCCCCGCCCGTTGGCATGAACCCGTTCAAGTTTATAACAACTATCAGGTATTACATCAGCATTAAATTTTAGACGTTTCAAAAATTACAGCCATGAAGTTAAAGGTTAAACAGGAGTGCGAAAGTTTTACTTTCGCTTAACAGTCAAACTTAAAGTAAAAGTGGGGGTTCAACATATTGAACCCCTTTTTTGTGCCTCAGAAATGGCTCATTTTGCATATCTGAGGCACATGGTGTAAGGTTCAGAGAAAATTTTCTTTTTGGGAGAAATATCATGACGACGAACTACGCCCCGAAAATTGCGGCGCAACTCCAGGTGCGGGTGGAGCAGGTAGCCGCAACGATTAAACTGTTAGACGATGGGAATACCATCCCCTTTATTGCCCGTTATCGCAAAGAGGCCACGGGGACATTAGATGAAGAACAATTACGCCAAATTAGTGCGCTGTTAGAGCAGTGGCAAAATTTGGATAAACGGCGCGAGACCGTTTTGGCGAGTGTGGAGAGTCAGGGCTTGCTTACGCCAGAATTACAGGCACAGTTCATGGCCGCCGAAACCATGACCGACTTGGAAGACCTGTATCAACCTTACAAACCGAAACGGCGTACCCGCGCCAGCATGGCCCGTGAAAAAGGGTTGACTCTGTTAGCCGAGGCGATTCTTAGCCAAAATCGCACTAAAATATCATTAGAGCAATTGGTGGCCGAGTTCATCAATGAGCAAGTGCCGACGAATGAGGAGGCTTGGGCGGGGGCGCGCGATATTGTGGCGGAAACCATGAGTGACCACCCAAATGTGCGCCGCGTGACGCGGGAGAAGGCATTGAAATTTGGCAAGCTGACTTGTGGTAAAATTGAGGCGGCGGAAGACCCTAAACGGGTGTATGAAACCTATTATGACTTTGAATTTCGGGCCGAAACGATTCGCCCCCATCAAATTTTAGCCCTGAATCGGGGGGAAGAGGAGAAGGTTTTGCGCGTAGCAGTACAGGTCATGGAGCAGGATTGGCGGCGCGCCGTTGAGGATAATTTTCGGCCTGACCCGCGCTCACCGTTGGCGGAACAGCTTAAGCTGGCGATTGATGACGGGGCGGAACGGTTGTTATTGCCCACCATTGAGCGTGATGTGCGCCGTACTTTGACCGAGAAAGCCGAAGCGCATGCCATTGGCGTGTTTGGGGCAAATTTGCGGGGCTTGCTCAGTCAGCCACCCTTAGCGGGGCATACGGTGTTAGGGCTTGACCCTGGTTTTAGAACGGGCTGTAAGGTAGCGGTCATTGACCCGACGGGTAAATTGTTAGATACCGCTACCATTTATCCTCATGCGCCGCAAAATCATTGGGCGGAGGCGTTGAAAACGTTGCACGTGTTAATTAGTCGTCATAAAATTACCTTAATTGCCATTGGTAACGGTACGGCCTCGCGGGAAACAGAGCAACTCGCGGCGGAGTTGACCCGCCAATTGCCTACGAAATATCTCATTGTGAATGAAGCAGGGGCGAGTGTTTATAGCGCGAGTAAATTGGCGAAGGCCGAGTTGCCTGATTTGGACGTGTCTATTCGCGGGGCGGTTTCCATTGGGCGGCGGGTGCAAGACCCGTTGGCGGAGTTGGTGAAAATTGACCCGCAATCCATTGGCGTGGGCATGTATCAGCATGATGTTGACCAGAAACAGTTGGCCTCGGCGTTGGATGGCGTGGTGGAAAGTGTGGTCAATTATGTGGGGGTGGATGTTAATACGGCTTCACCTGCTTTATTAACTCATGTGTCGGGCATTGGGCCGAAATTGGCGGAACGGCTGGTGGCTTATCGGGATGAACATGGGCCATTTCGGACGCGTGAAGCGGTGAAAAAAGTCTCTGGTTTGGGGCCAAAAGCCTTTGAACAGGCGGCGGGTTTTTTGCGTATTCGCGGCGGAAATAATCCGTTAGATGCGAGTGCGATTCACCCTGAGAGTTATTGGGTGGCGGAGGCGGTCATGCGCCGCGCTAAAATTACGCTGGACATGCCGATTGCGGAACGTGAAGCAACGTTGAAGGAGCTGCAAGCCAAGCAACCGTTGCCCAAATTAGCGGCCGAATTACACACCGACACGCCCACGTTGACCGATATTTTCAGCCAACTGATTCGCCCTGGGCGTGACCCACGCGAGGATTTGGCCGCGCCATTATTACGGAGTGATGTCCTCTCCATGAGCGATTTGGTGACGGGCATGAAGCTGCATGGCACGGTACGTAATGTGATAGATTTTGGGGCGTTTGTGGATATTGGGGTGAAACAAGACGGTTTGTTACATCGTAGTCAGGTGCCGTTTGGGACAGTGTTGCACGTAGGCGAAGTGTTAGAGGTAGAGATTTTGAAGGTGGAAACGGAACGCGGGCGGATTAGTTTGGGTTGGGTGAAGCCATAGAGAACCTCACTTTGGATAGGTGATATTTCAGCTTGGTTGGGTTATACTGAGATGAAATAAAAACTTATTATCACTAGGAGAGGTTATAAAATGAACATTCGACCATCTGGCACATTTATGGGGGTATCTTGGCTGGCTTTAGGCGTGGGTATTCTCAGTTATAACATTGGGTTATGGAATGCGACCATGCAACTCAACGAAAAAGGCTATTATTTTACTGTTTTAATGTATGGGTTATTTGCGGCGGTATCCATGCAAAAAACCATACGCGATAAACTTGAAGGGATTCCCGTCACTGACATTTATTACGGCATTTGCTGGTTTTCCGCCATAATGTCGGTGTTACTCCTGACGATAGGTTTGTGGAACGCGTCATTATTGTTAAGTGAAAAAGGATTTTATGGCATGTCCTTTTTGCTGAGTTTATTTGCGGCCATTGTGGTGCAAAAGAATACTCGCGATAGCCAAACGTACGATAGATTAAATAACGAAAATATACAAAAAGTTCTTGAATGATAAGTTATACCCTACTTTCGTTATGCGTTAATACTGAGACTAGAAAATGTTCTACTGCAACAGCAAATGGAACAGGCTTAGATTGGTTTGCCAGGTAGCTATAGCGAATGGGGCGGCAACAGATTGAGGAAAATAGCCATTTTTTCCTCAATCTGTTGTTATGTTTGTAAAGCTACCGCCACACTCCCAGCGGAAAATTGGTCGAAAGGGTGGATGTTTGCGCCTCTAGCGAAACCAACCCTACGCCAGGGCTGAAATGTTCTGCACTGGTAAAACCATAGGCCACATGGCTATCATCTAACCATTCCCATAAGGTTAAAACGGAATTATCCGTCAGCAAAATTTGCGGCTCATCGGTGTAGGGCGGGGCGACAAAACTAATGTAGCCAGGGTTTGGTGTGGGCGGTTGCTCTTTAGGGCTGTCGGGATTGAAGGTAATTGAAATAAAAGCTAGGTTGCCATTCGGGGCAAAGGTTGGTTGGCCGAGATAATTTTCACCTGGGGCGGTGAAACTGTTAATCACGGTGCCATCGAGTCGGATTAATTTCACCACTTTTTCCTTAACCTCTGTATAGGCCAACGTTGTGTCATCGGCAGAGATGTCGCCAATACACAAGTTCACTAGGTCAGCCGACGGGCAGGAGTAAATCAATTTGCTCTCGCCACCCGCGATGGGCAATTGATAAAGGGTATCATATTTGCCCACAAAACTAAATGGTCCGCCACCCAAGCCATTGGGCTGCATGGCATAATACAGTGATATGTTATCCGCCGCGAAGCGAACGGGAATCACATAACGGGCTTCATTATTCGTCACCTGCTGCATCAAGGCTACCTGTTCCGAGCCGTCTAAATTCGCCACCCACAGATTATTATGGTAGGGTGGTTTGTTATTATTATCACTGGCCTCAATGACTGTTTGCGCCCAGGCGATTTTGCGCCCATCGGCGGAAACGGCAAAATTATAGGGGTAAAAAGGCTGCTCCACCACGACGCGGGTAAAACTCAGCGGTTTCGGCTGACCATTAGGGGGCAATTGCCACACCATGACAGTTTTCTCGATTTCATTAAAAACTGGGAAAAACAAGCTGCCCTGCGCCGTCGCCATGCGGCCTAAAGGCGGTTGAGGTAAGATAATGTCACAAGAAGCCAGAGTTGTAGGGTCAATGGCGGCAATTTTGTACGGGCTTTCGTAATTATCCACCAACATGGCGGGGCGACTAATGGTGGGGCAAAGTCCTTCGGGGCCAATTTGCACTGTGGGCGGTGGGGCGGGCGTGGGCGGCGGCGGTTGCATCCGCGCCACGAGGCCATTGACCCAATCGATCATGACTCCTTTTTGAGTCTCATCAGGCACAGTCGCCCCGTTACCCTTAAAAACCAATTCGGTTTGCATGGCATCTGCCCCCGTTTGCGGCGGACTGCTCACCTGAAATTCGGCCAAATCCTTGAGCCAACTTTGAAATGAAGTTAAATCCACGCCGACCAAATTGCCCTTGAGTTCATGCTTTTTGCAAGGTTGATTCATCTTAAATTCACCCCCCTCACTAATAAATAATTCGTCACAAAACCCTGCAATACCACCGATTACTTTAAAGCTAATGACTGGCGCAAATTCGGTGGCTATTGTTTGCGTTACAGCTGTTTCGCTGGTCGAGATGGGTGTCGCCATGGCGATAACGACGGCCGTTGGCGTGGCAAATTGCACCTGACTATTGGCGGGTGGCGGGGTGGGTTGGCTGCCACTGCAACTTGTCAGCAGCGCAATACAAACGAAGAATATAATTTTTTTTCCTAAATATGTCATCAAAATCTCCTGTGTGAGGTTAAAAACTTTATAAATTTTACCTAACATCGCTTTTCGTGCAAGTAAAGCCGTAGGTGATGTTTTTTAGTTGAAGGTAAAAGTTGAGTCTTAGGCGGCTCTATGCTAAGATATACCCTATATATAGGTAGTGCTTTGTTCATTTAATTTCTAGTATATCCGAACAGACAGGAATGTCTGTTCTACCGCTGGTAGGTCGGACATTCTTGTCTGACCATGTACAGGAATGTCTGTTCTACCGCTGGTAGGTCGGACATTCTTGTCTGACCATGTACAAAAAATTAAATGAACAGTCCAGTAGTTGCAATTTTGTTCCACCTGTAAATTTTCAGGGGATATTGATGGAGTCCAAAGCCGTAGGCTTTGTGTAGTGGGTCAAAGCCTACGGCTTTGGACTCCATATCACCCATTTATTTACAGGTGGATTTTGTTGGTTACATGTAACGTAAGCGTTACGATGCCAATATTTGGTATCTAAGGAAATCATTTTTATGCCACCCCAAAACCAGCCTCATTTACTGCAAAAGGATGGTCTGCTCATTTCTGGCGATGATGTTATTACTGTTTCTTCCGTTTATTTAGGTGAAGATGACGGTGGCACGCGCGTGGTATCTGATTTAGGTGAAGATGACGGTGGTACGCGCTTGGTATCTGATTTAGGTGAAGATGACGGTGGCACACGCGTGGTGTCGGATTTAGGTGAAGATGACGGTGGTACGCGCGTGGTATCCGATTTAGGTGAAGATGACGGTGGTACGCGCGTGGTATCCGATTTAGGTGAAGATGACGGTGGTACGCGCTTGGTGTCGGATTTAGGTGAAGATGACGGTGGTACGCGCTTGGTGTCGGATTTAGGTGAAGATGACGGTGGCACGCGCGTGGTGTCGGATTTAGGTGAAGATGACGGTGGTACACGCGTGGTATCCGATTTAGGTGAAGATGACGGTGGTACACGCTTGGTATCCGATTTAGGTGAAGATGACGGTGGCACGCGCGTGGTATCCGATTTAGCTTCTAAAATTAATACGCAAATTTCCCCGTCTAAAATAATGACTGCGACGCAGCCCAGCGTAATTCAGGTTACTCAAAAGCAATCTAAAATAACCGATACACAACCGAGTCTGGCCTCACAAACCACTCATCGGGGGAGTTTATTACAACCAGGGCAGCTTTTAGCCCAACGGTATCAGGTGAATAAAATTTTGGGTAGAGGTGGTTTTGGGGCCGCTTATTTAGCTGAAGACGTGCGATTACGGCGGCTATGTGTGGTTAAGCAAATGTTAGTGCCAGCAAATCGCACCGCAAAACAAATTGAGCAATTACGTGCCTCGTTTGAGCAAGAAGCCAATTTATTAGCCCAACTCAACCAACCAGGCCATCCTAATATCCCTGAAATTTATGATTATTTTTTCGACGAGTCGGGCAATTATTTAGTCATGAAATATATTCAGGGTAAAGACCTGAATGATGTTATTAAGCAAGCTGAAGGCAAATTGCCGTGGCGTGAAACTATTCGTTACATGATAGCGGTGTGCGATGCCTTAAGTTACATGCACACTCAGGGCAATCAACCTGTGCTGCATCGTGATGTTAAGCCAGGAAATATTTTGCTGGGCAATGATGGACGATTATGGCTGGTTGATTTTGGGTTAGCCATGGAAGGCGTGGCGAGCGCAGGCGCGACTGAGGGGAGTGGTAGCCCTGGCTATACGCCATTGGAGCAATGGTTGGGCAAAGCGATAAGTGCTTCAGATGTATATGCGGCAGGGGTTACATTACATTATCTTGTTACCTCGATTAATCCCTTGGAGGCGTATGGTGGCAAAGTAACCGTGCCAAAATTAAAAGAGCTACATGGTAAATTGCCATCCTTAGACAAAATTGAAACCTTGGATAAAACCATTCCCAAAGAATTAAATAGCATTATTGCCGCAGCCATAGCGGTTGAACCCCAAGACCGCCCTACGGCTAATCAACTAAAACAAGAACTACAATTATTGATTTCGGGCGCGCAAAGTGCGGCTCTATTTACTTTCAAAAATGGGATTTCAGCGGTAACGGTTGACCAATTGGTTGATTTATGTGAGCAAAATCAGGCCGAGGCGCGGGGTTATCTCTATAATGGGGATTTTGAACGTTGGTTTTCGTTAATCAATCGCAATGATTTAGCCGAGGCGGCCCACCAAGCGGTTAAACAATATCCGCAAAAGCAAAAGCAGGGACTAGAGCGATTCTTGAAATTAGCCCGCCCTGGTCTTTTTTGGCGACGAGTACGTATAGCTGGGCTTACCCTTGCTCGTTGGTCTGCAACATTTTTGCTGGCTTTATGCCTGGTTTTAATCCTCGTTACGGTTGGTGGAGCTTACAGCAGCCGATTATTGATTCGTTGGGGGATTGCCACCTACCCCTGGAGTTTCTATACCTTAAAAACGAATGAACCCAATATCTTTACCGAGAGCTATTTGAGCGAAAATTTGGCTTTGCTGACCAATACTATTTTGACTGAACCCCATGTGGATGTGGTTACGCCTGACCAAGTGAAATTGGAAGGTCAACTGGGGAATTATCAAGTGAGTGTTCCTTTAACCTTACAGCTGCAAGGGCAAAAGCCATTTCTTAAGTTTGGTACGGATAATCAATGGGTCGAGTATTTTATTACTGATAATATCGTACAAGGTATCAATGAAGGTATTAGTGATGCTTTTCGTACTTCGCCCGTAGATATTACCGATTTAAGGGTGAATAACCAAGCTATTACGTTTACCGTTAAACTGAATGGTCAAGTGGCCCTAGCAACTCCAACGCCCGGCCCTACCGCTACGCCCACCCCATTGCCAACCCCGACCATGACTGCCACGCCTGATGGCCCAGCTTTAATTGTTATTTATAACGATGTGGGGCATGATATTATTTTGCAACTGGATGGCGAAACATGGAACATGCCCACTAATGGCACGCAATTAGTGGAAAAACCGCCAGGGGTTTATAGCTACACAGTGCTTTATCGTGCCAATGGGCAGTTGGCAGCGCAGGGCAGTAAAGATTGGAAAGTGAAGGCGTATCGCTGGCATATTGAGGTGGCGGATTTAAATGCTACTCCGCCAGCAGATAAAAATTAAGATAATTTGCGAAAATAACAAACCTACCCCCCTTAATCCCCCCGACATCAGGGGGATATTGGACTCCCTCGTCCTACATATGAGAGGACTGGGGTGAGGTATATCCAACTAACCATCATAAAAAACTACACTTAAAGTACTTAATCGCACCACATCCCCGTTTTTAAGTAAAATAGGATAGCCCTTCATAACGGGTACATTATTAACAAATGTACCGTTTAAGCTCCCTAAGTCATCGATATACCAACCATCAGGTTGCTTGGTTAAAGCTGCATGATGACGCGACACCCCCATATCTACTGCCCCATAAGCCATTAAATCAATATCAGCCATCACTTGCCGATGAGTTCGCCCGATAATTATATAATTCTTAATGGGGAGGTCTAGCCTGGTTTTATCAGGTAAAATCAAATGGGTTTGGCGCGCCAGCTTCTTATCGTTAGGGCGTGGATCTAAGGCCAGAGTCGGAATGTCTTTTTGATTGACGACCCTGGTTTGTTTAAGTAAGCCAGCCCACCCACCTGATTGATTAGCTATCTCTATTGCCAAAATATCTTTCAACATCTTACCCACTTCCCCTAAGCTAATATAACGCTCTTCAGGGGATTTAGCCAACATTTTTGTAATAATTTCAGTTAAATTTGAGGGGCAATCAGGATTTAGCTCCTGTAATGGTGGTATTGATTCAGAGATATGCGCGAGCAAAATTTTGCTGGCATTAGCATAATTAAAGGGTAACCGCCCTGCTAACATTTCAAACATAACCACCCCTAAAGCATACATATCGGCGTGGTAATCAAGCTCAAGGTTACGGGCTTGTTCAGGTGATATATAAGCAGGTGTCCCTAACGGTGCGCCCTGACTGTTTAAATCAGCTGTTTGCCCAGTTTGTGGTAATTTCATCAAGCCAAAATCAGCTAATAAAGGCCAATTTGCTTGCGGCATTAAAATATTCGCGGGCTTAACATCCCCATGAATCTTGCCATGTTGATGAATATAATCTAACACCTGGGTGAGTGGCAGGATTAATTTAATGACAGGTTGCCATTCCATAGGTTGTCCTTTAAGTTGGTCGCGTAAAGTTCCTTGCTCCACATATTCCATGACCAAGAAAGGATAACCATCCTGCTCCCCATAATCATAAATTGTCAATAAATTACGATGATGTAACTGAGCCATAGCTCGCGCCCCAAGCTCAAACCTCAAACGGGTATTTGGGTCGCGGTAATATAATATCTTTATGGCTACCCAGCGTTTTAATTCAGCTTGATAGGCTTTATACACCGTTGCCAAGCCGCCAGAGCCAATTTCAGAAACAATTTGATAACCACCTATGAGTTGTCCCAGAAGATTGTCCATAAATAACCACCGTTATGTTTCACCGAAGCGAGAATTTGTAAAATGGTCTCAGTATATCAAGATTTGAGTGCAACTACTTAATCCCCCTCACCCCCCGCCCCTCTCCCTAAGGGCGAGGGGAGACCAAATACTCCCTCTCCCTAAGGGTGAGGGTAGGGGTGAGGGGGACAAATCTTGATATACTGAGTCTACAAAATATATCATTAAATATTCTATCAGGCTAATTTTGAGTGATGAGTGAAAGACAAAATCAACTTATCATTCATCACTCCGATAGTACATTAGTCCCAAATAAGCCTCATAAGGAAAAAATACTCATTGCAGTTAAATTTTATATTTGTTAAAATAAAGTTACCATTTTCACTTACTTTTAGGACTTACGCAGAACCCTCACCCACAGGGCGAGGGAGTAAAGCTTCCCTCACTTTGGGGGGGACTGAGGGGGGGGTTGCCTTTTTGCGTAAGTCCTTGTATGTTGCCAATAAATCAGACAAGAATGTCTGACCTACGGTAGAACAGACATTCCTGTCTGTTCATGGCAACACAGTATCTTACTTTATAAACCTAAGTTCGGACTAAGGGTTACCTGACGCTAAAGCACCCTGAATTAGCTTCTTGAGGTGATTTTTTAGCGAGGCTTTGTCCTCTTATACTGCGTATCAAATGAAAATTACACTTTTGGTATAGGAGTCCGCAATCATTTGCGGGCTGTCCGCAAAGAATTGCGGACTCCTGATTGTTACTATGAAAGTGTAACTCTCGAATGAAATGCAGTATAGCACAAGACTAAAGCCTCGTGTGCGTCAATCCCGAACTCAGGTTATAACCAATTCTGATATTTTACTCTGAATGATGGAACATGCCCATGCTAGACTTACAAAATATCCTCAATAAAGTCATTGCCAATACTAACGAACTCTTCGAGGCCGAAGCTGGCTCAGTCGCTTTACTAGAGCCATCCAATCAGCAAATTGTCATTTACGCCGCCGTAGGCGAAGGGGCTGATGCGGTGCGTGGGGTCAGTTTGCCAGTTGGAAAAGGAATTGTGGGCTGGGTTATTTCCAACGAACAGCCCACCATTGTGCCTGATGTCAGCCTTGATAGCCGCTTTTATGCCTCGGTGGATGAACAAATTGGCTTCCACACCCAATCTATTATGTGCGCCCCATTGTGGGTTGATGGACATATTATTGGGGTTATTGAACTCATTAACATTCATCCTGACTATTTGAATGACAATGGCCTTAAAATTTTAACCGTTTTTGCCGACCATGCAGCCCTGGCCATTGAAAACGGCCAGCTTTTGGCCGAAGCCCGCCAATGGTCTGAGCAGCAAACCCTCCTTTTTGCCCCACAAACTGAAATCACCTCTGACCGCGCCCTAGAAACCATTGTTAATATGGTCAGTCGTCAATTGTTAGAAGTGCTTAAGGTTGATTTATGTTTGATTTCTCGTTGGGATGAAGGGCAAAAGCAATTACGGATTCTGCATAGCCAAGCCAATACAGCTTTACCTCAATTACAAAAAATAGCTCGTTCCCTCGCCAACTCGCCCTTAACTTGGGCTTTAACTGCTGAAACGCCTCCTATTTTATATGCCAACGACCCAGATTTAACACCTGCGACGGCTGATTGGCTTAATTTATTGCAAGTCCATCTATTATTTGCCATGCCCCTGACCTATCACCGTGAAGTGATTGGCTTGGTGGAAGTGGCGCGAGTTCATTCGGCTGAACCGTTGACCAAAGATGACATTCGCATGGCTGAGATAATTGTGGCGCAAGCTGCGGCCACCATTGAACACGCCACCCGCTATGATGCCACCGCCCGCCGTCTGGCTGAAACCAATGTATTACAGCAGGTTATGATGGCCGCCGCCGCCAAACTTGATTTTGATGATGTTTTACATGAAACCATCAAAGCTCTGCATCGTGCTTTAGGCATTGAGCGATTAGCCGTTATTTTGCCCGCGTCACCAGGAAAAATTGCCACAACGCACCCCGCAACGATTGGTTTTCCTAACGATACCGTCATGATTCCCATTGAAAATAGTGCGCCAGGGTGGGTCATTCACCATGGACGGCCCTTACTCTTACCTAATAATACGGAATCTAATCCTTATCATGAATTAAGACAAGATACCCACTCAGCCATGTATGTGCCAGTTATGTTAGATGATAAAGTCATGGCCGTGTTATGTGCTGAAAGCCCCCGCCTCAATGCCTTTGGCGAATCTGATTTACGTCTGTTTGGGGCCATTGCCGCCGAGTTAGCCATTGCCCTGAAAAACGCCAAATTATTTGAGGCCGAGCATCGCCTCGCCAGCCAACGCCAAGCCATGCTTGATATTTTTGCCGATTTAAGCTCAGAGCTACAGCCCGAAGTCTTATTTCAACGTATCATTGAGCGTGCCGTTCAGGTCATTCCCCATGCCGATGCCGGCAGTTTCATCATTCCCAAAGGCACCATGTTTGTTTATGCCGCCGCCGTCGGTATGGATATAAAAACATTACAACAATTTGCCTTCTCGCGCGAATCAATGCTGCGAGAAATCCCGCCGCCACAAAAAGTTCGCCATATCTCAAAGGCGGATTTATCGGCCATCTCGCGCCAAAACATGTTACCTAACCTTAACTTTGGTAGCTTTAAACAAGTGGGTTTAGTTAAAATTGAATCTACTATTCAAGCAGGCTTACATACAAGCGATGATATTTTGGGCGTATTAAGCATTGATAGTTTTTCTGGCCCAACGGCTTTTACGGAAGATGATGAACAAACCTTACTTCTTTTTGCCAACCAAGCCTCTATCGCGCTACAAAATGCCCGTCTCTTTGATGAGGTACGTACCGCCGAGGCTAACTATCGTGATTTATTTGATAATGCCAATGATTTTATTATCACGTTAGATGGTAAATTTCGCTTAACCAGTGCCAATAAAGTCACCCTCAAAACCAGTGGCTACAGCCTGGCAGAGTTGCTGCATGTTCCCATTACGAAATTTCTAGCTCCCAAGCAAATTCCCTTGCTTTACAAAGCCCTTAAAACTCATATTGCCCACACCGAAATGGCTGCGCCACTTGAGCTAACTATCTTGGGCAAAAATCAGCAAGAGATACTCCTAGAAGCGACCATTCGGATTCAGCACCATAATGGGCGGCCCATTGGTATCCATTGTATCGCCCGTGATATTACACAACGCCGAGTGTTAGAGCAACAATTACAGCAAAACGAAAAACTCTCAGCTATTGGTAAATTGGTGGCGGGCGTGGCGCATGAACTCAATAATCCGCTCACAGCGGTCATTGGCTATGCCAGTTTATTACAAGATAGTGACATTGCTTCAGTTTACAAAAATGACTTGGAGGCGATTTTCCGCCATGCTCAACGGGCGCGTTTCATTGTACGGGATTTATTAACCTTTGCTCAACGGGTCAACTTAAACCCGAAACCCATTCAGTTGAATGAGGTGCTGCAACTCAGCCTAACACAGATGAAATCAAATATTAATAATCATCAAATTGAGGTTATCACCCACCTTGCGCCCAATTTGCCTATTACTATGGGCGACCCACGTCAGTTGGAACAAGTTTTTATTAATTTGCTGACCAATGCCTGCCAAGCCCTAGAAAAGATGACCTGTCCACGACAAATTGTCATTAGCTCACAAAAAATAAACCAAACCATTTTGATAAAATTGGTCGATAATGGTGGGGGGATTCCTGCCGAGATTCTCAAACAAATTTTTGAACCATTTTTTAGCACCAAAGAGATGGGGCAGGGGACGGGGCTAGGGCTGTCTATCTGTTTTGGCATTATTAGCGAGCATAAAGGGCGTATTTGGGCGGATAATGCCCCCGATAGCGGAGCGGTTTTTTATATTGAACTGCCAATTAAAACCCCGCCTATTGCACCTAAGTTGCCTGAAAAAATGGCAAATAATCGCCATGTAAAACAGCCCCACCTGCAAATTTTAGCTATTGACGATGAAGGAACGGTGTTAGAATTATTAAATCGAGTCCTCTCTCCCCTCGGCCATCAGGTGGATTTGGTTTCTAATGGACACACAGCGTTAGAAAAATTAGGCCAAAATAGCTACGACTTAATTATTTGTGATGTACTTATTCCCTATCTATCAGGCATTGAGTTATATAAAATTGCTCGTGAAAAATTTCCCGAAACGGCGCAAAAATTCCTGTTCGTTACGGGGAATGCCACTGATTTACAAACGAAACATTTCTTGGAAAAATCAGGCTTGCCCTGGTTAGCCAAGCCATTTTTACCCACTGAGTTGGAAATCTTAATCAATCAACATGCTGATAAACGCATTTAAGTTATCTGGGCTAAAAATTATCGGTTATAATCCTCAATAGCCACTAAATTATAGTTCATATTTGATTAGACCCAACCACCTGTAAAAAATTCGGTGATGACTAGTACACTTGGGCGTAAATAAGTGCGTAGTTCGCCCAGCCCTTATAAGGTTCAAAACCTTATAAGGGCTTGAAACTTATTTACGCCTAGCGGTACTATACTGCGTTTTATTTGAGAGTTACACTTTTGCTATGACTGGCAGGAGTCCGCAATCCTTTGCGGGCTGTCCGCAAATAATTGCGGACTCCTACGCCAAAAGTGCCATTTTCATTCGGTACGCGGTACTAGTCATCACCGAATTTTTTACAGGTGGTGCTTTTTTGAAATTATGAAAGGTCTAAACCCTACCCCCCGTGATATGGGCTGTAATTCGGAGCCTCTTTGGTCAACATAACCCCATGTGGATGGCTCTCAATCAAACCCGCCTGACTAATGCGAGTGAAACGGGCTTTTTGCTTTAATTCAGCCAAATCCGTCGCACCAATGTAACCCATGCCAGAGCGAATTCCGCCCGCAAATTGATAAATCATATCGCTTAATTTACCCTTATACGGTACACGCCCCTCAATGCCCTCTGGCACGGTTTTGCCAGAGTCCGAGGCTTGGCCAGAGCTGTAACGGTCACGGCTGAATTGGCTCATTGCCCCCAAACTGCCCATGCCACGATAATCTTTATAGGAGCGACCTTCATAAACAATAATCTCACCAGGAGCCTCCTCTACACCCGCCAACACACTACCGAGCATCACACATGAAGCCCCTACCGCCAACGCCTTAACCGCATCACCTGAATAACGAATCCCGCCATCCGCAATAATGGGAATGTTATATTCACGCGCCGCGCTACTACATTCAGCAATCGCAGTAAGTTGTGGCACGCCCACCCCGGCAATAATGCGCGTCGTGCAGATTGACCCCGCGCCTACGCCTACTTTAATGGCCTCGACACCCGCCTCAATCAAAGCTGTCGCGCCTTCAGCGGTTGCCACATTACCACCAATGACGGGTGTGTTAGGGTAAGCAGCCCGCGCCCAACGAATGGCCTCTAACACTTTGCATGAGTGACCATGCGCCGTATCAATCGCCACCACATCCACACCTGCCTCAATTAAAACGGCGAGCCGTTTTTGATAATCGGGGCCAACACCAATGGCCGCGCCCACGCGCAAACGCCCTTGATTATCCACCGCCGCGTCGGGATAATCTCGTTTCTTACTAATATCTTTCACCGTTATCAAGCCCCGTAGCTTGCCTTCTGCATCCACTAACGGTAATTTTTCAATTTTATGCGTTTGTAATATGGCCTGCGCTTCCTCTAACGTCGTGTTAACGGAGGCCGTAATTAAATTTTGATGGGTCATATAATGGGCAATCGGCAAGGTGGCATCTTCAGCAAAACGCACATCGCGATTGGTCAAAATGCCCACCAATTTACCCTTATTCAGCGCATCGGTAATGGGAATGCCTGAAATGTGAAAGCGCGCCATGAGCGATTCAGCCTCGGCCAAACTGTTATGCGGATGTAATGTAATGGGATTAGTTATCATCCCTGCCTCAGAACGTTTCACGCGGTCTACTTCGTCCGCCTGCTTTTCTACGGTCATATTACGATGAATAATGCCCAGCCCACCCTGGCGCGCTAAGGCAATGGCTAAATCACCCTCAGTTACGGTATCCATAGCCGCCGAAATAAGCGGAATATTCAGCCAAATATCCCGCACAAAACGGGTTTTGAGTTTGACCTCATGCGGCAAAATATCAGAATAGCCAGGCAAAATGAGTACATCATCAAATGTATACGATTGTTTTTCAAACATGTGTTCCATAATTTTTCCCTCACTCATTAGTAGCGTTAGCCATTCTAGTCACGGCCCACGCGCCACTAGTGGATTGTTCATTTAGTTTTTAGTACATGGTCAGACAAGAATGTCCGACCTACCAGTAGAACAGACATTCTTGTCTGTTCGGATAT
>JAIFLK010000049.1:33519-40321 GCA_020049115.1 Chloroflexota bacterium
TACATGGTCAGACAAGAATGTCCGACCTACCAGTAGAACAGACATTCTTGTCTGTTCGGATATACTAGAAATTAAGTGAACAGACCACTAGGTAAACAATAAGGCACTAGTAAACAGTATACACCAACTCGCTAAAGCTATCCAAAAGCTAATTGAATGATACGGCTCACGCTGAGAAATTTTGGAAACACCATCCGCGCCTGTCCGAGATTAACATGTTGTAAAATAAGTTGTTATGACATCGAACTCATAGATTATGCCTCCTGAAACAAATGAAGTACACTGGTAATCTACGAAGTATGAATTAAATAGATCACCTATTTTACTACGCAAAACCAATATTTTACGCAGTAAAAAATTAAGAGAAAACCCCCTATGTTGATTTGGTCATTGGCTCACATTTTCTTGCTTTTTCAATGGATTATTGGCTGCTCTCTTGTCCTGACAATTTCGGCTTACATGGCGAATTTCTTTGGGGCAATGTGGGTGCCATCAAGTTTGCCAACGATACGTAAGTTATTGACTCTAGCGCAGATTACGCCAGGACAACGCTTTATTGATTTGGGCGCGGGTGATGGGCGCGTGGTGATTATGGTCGCGCGCCAATTTCAGGCGCAAGCTATTGGCGTAGAAATTGACCCTTTTCGTTGCTTATTTGCGAATGGTATGATTATGTGGCTAGGCTTACGTCAGCGTGCTTGGGTTTATTATGCCGATGTATTTGAGTTTGATTTGACTGGGGCTGATGTGGTATTTATATATCTGACTAAGGCCACTAATCAACGGCTCAAGCCTAGCCTCATGGCGCAGTTGCGGCCAGGGGTTAAGGTGATTACCCGTTTCGCCATCCCCGACTGGACTCCCCTCCTGCTAGATGATATTGCCATGTTATTTGTATACGAAATCGGCCATACTGGGGCCGATGTAGAAACGAAATTGTTATAACAAAAGGCGGGGCTGAAAATTTTCAGCCCCGCCTTTACTTTAAGGAGTCGTAACGCTTATTTTGCGCCCACACAGCAAGCTGCGGGACTTTGCCAAAACAATTACATTACTCAATATTGTTATCACTCCTACTCTTATCCTTATTCGCCAGCAACCAATTAATCGCATTTAAGCCAAAGGTGGTGCGTTCGGTTTCAGGTAAGCGGAAGAAAGGAAATGTTGCCAGAACAACCCGCGATTCCGTAAAGCTATCTACCGCCGCAATGACCACAGGCGTACCATTCTCTCGGCTATCAGGCCCACGATTGAAAAGAACGATGGCATCTGTATACAAATCTTCTGGATTAGGAATCACCACTGGGTCAACGCCCCCTTCCGACGGCTCAAGCGTGATAATCGTCCCCGCATCAAAGCCTTTTAAGATAGGATGGTCAGACTCACTCACTTCTAAGTCGCTTAAAGGTTGTACGTCCGCACTATCTAGTGGCGTGGGCAGCGGCTGTGAACCAATGAACATGACCCCCGCGCCGTCTTCAATGGAGCTAAAGGCAGCGAAGGTTTCCAAATCCTCTCCTGGGGCATAATCCCCAGAATCGATAATGTAGACATCATATCCAGTAATATCATCACTAGTGGGGTTGCCATCATCCGTCACTGACCAAACCATTACCTCATAATCTTCACTCAAAATAGTGTCCCAATCGGCGGCTCCAGTGCGAGTCCCATCAAGGCCATTATCACTGGATAAGATAAACACCTTGCCTAATTTATCGCCAAGAGTTGATTTGGTAGCTTCCTCCGTCGGCGTTGCCACATCTAACACTTCACCTGTTGAGCAAAGCATTAGGTTGCCATTCATGGCACATTGTGAAAAATCATCCTCAGTTAGTCGATTTAAGGCCGCAATCGCACTTTCCGAATCTTCAGCTAAGGCAATCAACACCACCTGGTCGCCTTGACGGTCAACCACAAACAGCGTACTGCCCACCCCATTCACTTGCCCCATACTGGCAATGTCTATGGTCACAACTTTATCAGGCTCAGTTTCATTCTTCTTCTGAGTATCACCCACCAGATCAGTTTCATCTTCGGGGGTTGCTTTCGGTGTAGGCGTTATTCTAACCGTCGTGGTCGCCTTGCCCGTACTGGTGATGGTCGCCGTCGCGGTGGCTGTGGCTTTCGGCGTAGCCTTATCCGTTTTACTGACCGTATCCGTCTTAGTCAGTTCATCTGTCGGCGTAATGACCACTGTAATACTGATACCCGCCGTCTTGAGATAGGGCGAAATCATGTCTGTTTGCTCAAATGTACCAACATAAATGACATCATTATCCTTACCCACGTTCTTGACAGAACTCAAGGCCAATTTTAGGTCGGCTTGGCTAAATGATTCCTGCAAGACACTCGTTTCAGCAATCAGGCGCGGGTCAAGAAAACCCACATCGGTTTGCACCAAGTTGATGGTTTTGCTAGTGAAGAGGTAAGGGAAATCTTCCAAATCTCGAATACGTTTATCATGAGCTAACCAATTCGCAATATTACTCAAGAATTGATTGTTATCGGCCAGAGTATTATAAGGCGGAGTCAACATGGTGACATCCCCTAAAGCCAAAACCTGTTTATTGGCAGCCAAAATCGCCCCTGATAAGCCTTGCTCGTTGGTTCTCACCAGCGAGTTAATATGCTCATCCCCTTGAATAATACTCTCACCATCACCTAAAATGGAGTAAGCAGATAGTAACTCCACCGTTTTTAACTTATCGGCTAGAGGGTTTTTAGCAAATTTCGTAAATTTGATATTACGATAATTGCCTGCATTATTATCCAGGCTATATAAAAAGTCATCAACATAAGTGAGGCCAAAAGCAGTCGCCAAACTATTAACTGCGGGGACTGCACTTTGCGGAAAGAAGATGTCAAACAAACTCATAAATTCGGTATCTTTGGGTGGCACAGGCCGAGTTGGGTCAGCCGCGAGGAGCAATTGCCCACCATCTGCCACAAATTTAACAATAGTTTCCCGTTCCTCGGCTGAATAAGCGAGGGTGGGCGCGACCACAATCAATCCTGTAGCTTTGCGTAATTTTTCCGCTAAGGTTTGGGAGTCCTCACCCTCCATCGTGATGACCGTCACACCGCGCGCTTCTAGGCGGGTGCGAATGGGCCCAAAGTCGTTAATTTGTAAATTATTATCATGAGTCAAATCAATAATCACTTCACCTTGCCCTTTTATCGGCTCATCGGTGAAACTTTGATTATACTCAGGCAATTTGGAACTAATTTTCGCGGGGTCAATTTCGGCAATCGTGGGGGCCTTATAGCCACTGACGGGATAAAACCAACCCCATTTGACCAACGGTGGTGCGAGTAAAAAGAGGAGCGCAATGAGCAGAAGTAGCAATTTCTTATTCATGGGAAAGGTCTCCTTGCCACGGGGCATACAGGGTGTAGATGCCCGGCGGCAAATGGCGTTGCCCTGTCTTGGGGTCGGCCATGCCTATCCAGGGTTCAAGGTAAGGCTGCTCGGTTTTAGGGTTCACCGTTTCATAAATCGGTTTGAGCAAAGGGGCTGGCTCACCAAATAAATCCATAAACACTTGGTCTAGCATATCAACCACCTCATAGCTATCTTTAGCCAAGCCTGCTTGCATGGCCGCAAATTCAATTGCCTCACGTTGCGTGCCGATATGGTCAATCAAACCCAATTTCACCGCCTCGCGCCCATCATATAACAAACCTTGCGATAACTCCGTTTGGGAGATTTTCATGCGTTCGCCCCGTTGACTGTAAACCGTCTCCATGAACTCTTGCTTAATAGTTTCAATACCACGCACAAATTCATCTCGGCTGCTAGCGGTCAATTTGAAGGGGCCACTGGCTAAAACCGTATCATTCACCCCTAAAGCAGGTGGGGCAAATGACCACACCCCCACATTGCCTACATTCGAGGAAGGCTTGGCAAAAATGGGGTCTACGGCCACAGCGATATAAAAACCACCACTAGCACAAATGTTATCTATCGAACCAACTACGGGCATATCACGGCGCAAGTTATGTAGCTCCATGAACATATTTTGCCCCGCCACCACCTCACCACCAGGCGAGTTGATTTGCACTACCACTGCTTTAATGCGACTATCCTGACGAATTTTTTCGATTTGTTTGGTTAGCAAAAAATTACTGCCATCCCAAATTTCCATATTGAGCCGAATCAGCCCGACGGCGGGTTTTGGTACATATACTTTGGCTACCCACAAGCCAACGAGCAGCGGAGTAATAATAAGAAATATTATAGTCCCCGCCACTTTCATGCCTGAAGAAAAGGTCATGCTTGCCTCCTAAAGAGATGATTAAAAGTTTGGTTTACTTATTTTATTGTTAGCGATAATTCTACTCTATATCAGGATTATGTGCCAACATCACACCATTAACCTTTACCCACCACATCTTTCACATCTGACCATAGTGACCTCGTTTTTATAGCTACTCCCTTCCAAGTGAAAGAAACCATAGTTCTGAGGAGTGATACACGCCCTCGTGTATCACGGGTTAGCACGAGGGCGTGCTAACTCCTCATCACGGGTTAGCACGAGGGCGTGCTAACTCCTCTCAGGCCGAGTCTTACATTTGACACTTGGAAGGGAGTAACTTACTGACGAGTTTCATGATAGATAAAACGAAGGCTAAAAACAAGATGGATGGAACGGGATTACTCTAACAATCCCAATTGTTTATTTGATGATTGCGCCTTCGCCTTTTTTAAGACATTATGGGTCATGGGGACATTGAGCCGTTCCCCGTCCAGAATCTCCCTAATTGTGACGATTTGTAACTTAGGAAATTTTTGCGGATTGAGTTCACTTTGAAATGAACCCGCTTCCCGCGCCTCTTTGAGCATGGGCGCAGTCGGCTCTTCCAACGTGATTAAAATGCCCATCGCCGCGTCTTCACGTTCAATGACTCCCCGTAAATCTCTCACCATGGTTACACTGACATTTTGGCCCGACTTCACCGAAAATATAATCTGTTTGTAATCAGTCGGGGTCACTTGAATAAACGCCGTGCCATCAATCCCTTTATCTGCGCCCTTCTTTTCGTTAATAATTGCAAGGTTGTTAGAATAGGTCAAAATAGCCCACTTTTCAAACTCTTTCCGCAAGCGGTCATCTTTCTTATGGGCTAAGGCCCGCGCCCCCGCCATATCTTTGGGCTGCCCCGTCAACTCAATCGTTTGGAGAAACTCCTCACCAAATGTTTCAGTCAGCCGCTTAAGAATAACGCTAATAGATTGGTAGGTAATATCCATGCCTATCCAACGGCGATTCAACCGTTGCGCCACCGCAATGGTCGTGCCGCAGCCACAATAACAATCTAAAATGGTATCATTTTCGTTACTGCTAGTCTTAATAATTCGTTCCAATAAGGCTTCGGGTTTTTGGGTGGGATAACCTAAACGCTCTTTATCTTCGCGGTTTAATGTTTCTATATCTATCCAGTAATCTTCGGCTATTTTACCTTCATCTAGGTAATAACGATACGTTTTACCACTTTTACGGTCGGTTTTTTCTTGATAATTGCGGCCAGTTTCATCTTGCCCCACCTTCATGTGAGAGCCTACCTTACGAGGAATAGCCGCACCGAGTGCATTGAAAATGTGGTTATCATGACCTTCCTTAGTATAAAATAATACCACATCATGTTTTCGCCCAAATCGCTTTTTACTTTTGCCTCCAATAGAGTAACACCACACAATTTCATTTTGAAACTGTCCCCCCCGCGTACAAAAAATGCCATCTAAAACCAACTTCAAATAATGACTCGCCGTGGGGTCACAATGGAGATAAAAACTGCCCGTTGGTTTTAACACCCGCCAAATCTCAGCAATCCGCTGCGTCATGCTGACCAAATAGGCCAATAAACTGCCTCGGTCTAACACTTTGCTTAGGCCAATAATTAACTCAATGCTTTGTTTAGTATACAAACCATGTTGATTATGTACAATGGCTTCAAATCCTTCGATGGATTCGGTGTCCCATGTCCAGGTATCGGTGAAGGCTTGCGCTTGGGCGGTGTCCTCCTTGCCGATATTATTATATATTTGGTTATAATTACGCTTGGAGTTAAATGGTGGGTCAATGTAACAAAGGTCAATGGTTTCATCCCCGATATATTTCCGTATTATTTCTAAATTATCCCCGTAAAACAAACTATTTTTAGTGATGGCTTTTTGCCCCATGGTGTTTTTCTCCAAATAAATGGTTGATTGATTACATCAGTATAGCCTAAAATGTAACATCAAGCAACTAAGACGTTCCCCATGTGACCATAATATTAAGTTATTATTTCATCTAAAGCCTAGCCATTAGTCCCTTTGTTGGACAAACGCCCGACTTGATGGCATAATAGGTCACGAATAGTCATGGCTAAAAGCGTCAATGAAAATGGTTTTTAGCTTAATTTTAAGGAACAATTAATCCATGAATCGTTATGCCCGCATTGAAATCAGCCCAACCCTAGCCAGTCAAATCAACGCCACCACGTTATGTCAATCTGCCCATCATTTAGGCTTAACCCATGTTACGGCCATTCACCCCGCCAAGCTATTTTTTCTCACCCACCCCGACCTCCAAGATGAGCATGTGGAGCAACTTTGTCGCCAAGTGCTAACCGATACCGTTGTGGAAAGTTACAATTGGCAATGGGTAGAGACAGGGCATGCCCTGTCTCTACGGTTGGCCTCCACCGTTGAAGTTGAATTTCTGCCTGGTGTCACTGACCGCGTGGCCTTTGAGGTGACGCAAGCGGCACACCGTTTAGAGTTGCCCGCATTACAAGTCCGTACAGGCCACCGTTATCA
>JAIFLK010000396.1 GCA_020049115.1 Chloroflexota bacterium
CCGCCACCGAAGGCCCGTTATGGGCAGGTAGCTGGCCGGCGTATGATGCGGTCATGGGGCCGAATGTGCAGGCTGTTTTGACGGGTAATAAGACCGTTGAAGATTTTGCTGCTACGATTTGTGACGAAGCCAATAAGGTTTTTAATAAATAGTTAGTCAGCTTATCAGCTAGTCAGCTAGTCAGTCGGTCATCTAGTCAGTCGGTCAGCAATCAGCGTTCAGTAATCAGCGTGTCAGTTATAAATTGACAGGCTGATTAGCTGAAGGTTGACAGGCTGAACGCTGACAAGCTGACAGGCTGACTTACTGACTAGCTGACCGACTGACAACGGAGTTAAACCATGACCACAGCAACCGCCGCGCGGCCAGATTTTGTCCAAAGTAATCCCGTTTTATGGTTAAATGTAGTGGCAGGTTGGCAAGCCTTTGTTAGCCTAGCTAGTTTAGCAGGTATCTATTTTATTTGGCAAAGCCCAACCACACCTTATTGGTTACAAGTTCTTACCACTATCATCCTCTTACTCGCTGCCGCTGCTAGTGGCGCGTCTGCTTTCTTCATCCCTCGTCGCCAACATGTCGGGCGAGTGCTATCTTTGGCCGTCAATTATTTAGGGTTTGTGGCCTGCCTCATTGGGGCAGCACAAGCGTTAGGTATTTTTATCAGCTTTAACGACCTTGCCAACACCTTTGGTAATGGCCTACCATTTCTCTTTATTATGTTTCTGGGCTATTTGGTCAGTGCTTTTGGCGACCGTTACGAAGACAATCAACCTGCCAAAGAAAAGATGTTCCGCCAAGCGGGGCAGCTTATCATGCTGGTTTCTTTGGTCATTTTCCTCTTTGCCATTAACGTCTTATCGGGGTTATTAGCCCTCGCCCAACGTTACGACAGTCCCATGCCTTTTGGCTTAACGGCTGGAGTTATATTTTTTGCCGCCGCCATGTGGCTCATGTGGCAACAAACGTTAGCCGAGACCATGAACGCCAATAACTCCTCCACCGAAATGCTTAATGGCTATTTATTCCTCTCGCCCAATTTGTTAGGCTTCCTGATATTCTTTGGCGGGCCATTACTCTTTTCCTTCTACGTTAGCTTCACCGATTGGGACGCATTTGGTACGAAAAATTTCGTTGGCCTTGATAATTATCGCCGCATTATCAACCTGACCATCGTGGGTTTGGCTTCGCCTGACCAACGCGCCGCCGATGTATTTGATATTAAGGTTTACGACGAATTGACCCGCTTCTCCATTCTCGGCTCTGGTTATGTGATTGGGGCGCAGGACAAGTTATTTTGGTTATCATTACGTAATACCTTACTTTTCGTCATCATGGCCGTGCCTCTCAGCGTCATTCCCGCGTTGCTGCTCGCCAATATCCTGAATAGTAAATTGCCTGGCATGAAAATTTACCGTGCCATTTATTTCATCCCTAGTATTGCCGCCGTCGTGGGGATTGCCCTAATATGGCAGCTACTTTATAACGCCACTATTGGTTATATCAACTATGCCATTTTAATGGCTGTAACATTGATAAACACCGTTTTTAATGCCAACCTCGTTGACCCGCAAATCCGTTGGCTCTCCGATAGCCGCACCGCCATGCTCTCGCTGGTCATCATGTCCGCTTGGCAGACCATGGGCTTCAACACCGTGCTATTTTTGGCAGGATTACAAAATATCCCCAGAGATTTATATGAAGCGGCCACCGTTGATGGGGCGAATAAAATGCAACAATTCCGTTTTATTACCATCCCCATGCTCGCCCCCACCACCTTTTTCGTCCTCACCACCACCACCATTCAGGCCATGCAACTCTTTGACCAAGTGTTCATTCTTATCAATCCGCCCTCAGGCCCCAACAACTCCACCTTAACGGTCGTGTTATATCTTTACCAAAACGGCTTCCAACGCTTTCAACAAGGTTACGCCTCCGCCATCGCCTGGGTGCTATTCGCTGGTATTTTTGGTCTCACTTTATTACAATTCCAACATCAACGCGCCAGTGCCTACGAAGGATAAAAAAAGCAGTTATGAGTTATGAATTATGAGTTTTTCACTCATAACCCATCACTCATAACTCATCACTCATCATGTCCAATCGCACATCCACCTATTTAACCAACGCCTTAGCCTATATCGTGCTAACCGCCTTTGCCTTCATCATGGTGTTTCCATTCCTATTTATGTTTTTCACCTCCTTCAAAGAGCCGAAAGACACCTTTCGTTATCCGCCGCGCATGTTGCCTCGCCAAACCTTAGATGTCACCGTGGCGGGTTATGACAAACCGTTGCCGCTTTATTACGTAGATGATAACGGTCAGCAACGCCAATATGCCTTAGCCGAAAGCAGTATTAAGATAGGCATTTTTGCCGCCCCCGATAAACTCGAAACCAAGTATGAACGGCCTATCAAAGAAATTAAACCGACGGGCGGCTTTATGAATCAGAAGAAAGCCACCGTCAATGGCAAAGAAGAGCCGTTATTTGATGTCGAGGTAGACGGGCAAACCATTCCCATGGTCAAAACCAATGAGACTATTTTCGGTAAATTTATTGACCCCGCCAGCCCTGACAAAACATTGTTACAAAATGTTCGCCTCAGTGAACCCGTCGAGAAACTCACTGCCCACCCTGAAAATTACACCGAAGTGGTTGAATTGCAAAACATGGGACGTAGCTTAACGAATACGACGATGGTTACACTCGCCGTCGTTCTCGGCACCTTGCTCACCTCGGTTATCGGCGGTTACGCCTTCGCCCGTCTGCAATTCCCTGGCCGTGACCAAATATTCCTCGTCTATCTCGGCACGATTATGGTACCCTTTGTGGTCTTAATTACACCACTTTACCAACTCATGGTGCTAATCGGTTGGGTGGATAACATGGCCGCGCTCATTATCCCCTGGATATTCAGTGCTTACGGCACATTTCTCATGCGCCAATTTTTCATTACCATTCCTAAAGAAATCGAAGAAGCCGCGCTCATTGACGGCGCATCCCGTTTCCAAATCTTATGGTACATCTTCATGCCCGCCTCCACCCCCGCCCTCGCCACTCTCGCCACCTTCACCTTCCTTTATGCGTGGAACAGCTTTTTCTGGCCGTTGGTCATCATTAACACAGGTAACGAAGCCAACCATGTCTTAACCTTGTCCCTCAACGTCTTACGTGGCCGCGCTTCCGACAGCCCCAATCTCATCCTAGCGGGCGCAGCCATCTCCATCATCCCGCCCATGATTGTCTTCATTCTGGCGCAACGTTTCTTCGTGGAAAGCGTCACCAGCAGTGGGGTGAAAGGGTAAAACAGCTAGTCAGCTAGTCAGCAATCAGCTAGTCAATCTTTTAGCTGAACGCTGACTAGCTGACCGACTGACCGACTACCATGCACCTTTACGAAGCCTATCTATTTGACCTTGACGGCACCGTTTATCTTGGTCAAGACCTTCTGCCCCACGCGGGCGAAACCATCACCCGATTGCGCGAATTGGGCAAACGTACCGTTTTCCTCTCGAACAATCCCACTCATAGCCGCGAGGAATATGTCACTAAATTAACACGGCTCGGCCTGCCCACCGCGTTAGAAGATGTCATCAACTCCACCACCGTCATGGTCAGTTTCTTACAACGCTATCACCCCACCGCCCGTCTGTTCGTCATAGGTGAAGAACCATTACAAAACGAACTCCGCGCCGCAGGGTTCACCCTCACCGACAATGCCCATGAGGTTGACGCGGTGATAGCGAGCTTTGACCGCACCTTTGTTTACCGTAAATTACAAATTGCCTTTGATGCCATTCGCAACGGGGCGCGCCTTTTCGCCACCAACGCCGACCGTTATTGCCCTGTCCCTGGCGGCGGCGAACCTGACGCAGCCGCGATTATCGCCGCAATTGAGGCTTGCACCAACACCAAAATTGAGGCCGTTGTCGGCAAACCCTCCCATTACATGGCCGAGGCCATTCTCAGCCGCCTTAATCTGCCCGCCGACCAATGTATTATGACAGGTGACCGCCTCGAAACCGATGTCCTCATGGGGCTGAACGCGGGCATGGCCGCCGCCCTCACCCTCACGGGCGCAACCACCCCCGCCGATGCCGCCGCCTCCCCCATCAAACCAACCTACATTATCAACACCTTAGCCGACCTTTTACCCAAGGAGTAAGGAGTAAGGAGTAAGGAGTAAGGTCTAGTCATCAGGTGACTTTAAGTCACCTGATGACTCAATCGGTCAAATTTTACTTCCTAATTCCTAATTCCTAATTCCTAATTCATCATGGCTTATCTTTTAGGCATTGACCAAGGCACTAGCGGTAGCCGCGCCCTCATCATAGATGACACGGGGCAAGTTCGCGGTTATGGTTACGCTTCCTTACCTCGCATTTACCCCCAACCAGGCTGGGCAGAACAAGACCCCGACGTGTTAGCCGCAGGCGTAGCCTCCGCCATCACCGCCGCCATTACCGAAGCAGGTTGTTCACCTTCCGAAATTATCGCTTGCGGTATCACCTGTCAGCGCAACACCAATTTTGTCTGGGATGCGCGCACAGGTCGCCCGCTTGCCAATGCCATTACTTGGCAAGATTTACGCACTATTCCCATGATGGCCGAGTTAGCCCAATGGTCACACGCCGATGAACGCCGCCATCGTTTAGGCTATTTCCCTGGCCCCTATTGCGCCGCCTTACATTTGGCCTGGCGCATGAAACATGACGGGGCAGTACGTAATGCGGCTGATGGCGGCTATCTCCGCATCGGCACATCCGCCAATTGGCTGCTCACCGCGCTCGGCCATGAGAACGGTCACGCCCTTGATGACTCCCTCGTCCAATCCCTCGGCGTGTATGATTTTCGCGCCCGTCAATATTGGACAGAGTGGCTGGAATTGCTTAATCTACCCACCCCCGTCCCTCACCCCAACCCCTCTCCCAAAGAGAGAGGGGCTATGACTGAAGAATCCCCCTCGCCCACTGGGAGAGGGGCTAGGGGTGAGGGCAACGCCTTCCCCCAACCCGTCCCCACCGTGCATGAATTTGGCACGATTCGCGTGACAGCAGCTAACGGCGAGTCCGCCGATGTTCCCGTTTTGGCAACATTAGGTAATGAGCAGGCCGCATTATTTGGACACCATTGCCACCGCCCTGGCGAGGCCGAGTGTTCACATGGGACAGCTTCCTTTATAGATGTGTTTGTCGGCGAGCATGTGCCTGAGAACCCTGAGAAACTCAACGCCTATTTTGCGTGGCGATTGAAAGACAATCGTTATAACTATTGCCTTGAGGCGGACACCACCGTCTCTGGCGCGGCCATTCGTTGGATGAAGGAGGAGGCGCGCCTCTTTGACCATGAAAGTGAACTTAGCACCTTAGCGGCCTCCGTGCCTGACTCGGCGGGGGTGATTTTTGTCCCTGCCTTTACGGGGCTTAATGTGCCACACAATGACCCGACGGCGCGCGGCACGATATTTGGCTTAACGTTGGGTAGCAATCGCGCCCACATTATCCGTGCCTTTTTAGAGTCCCTCGGCTATCAAATGC
>JAIFLK010000168.1 GCA_020049115.1 Chloroflexota bacterium
GTGATTGCTTCCATGAGGTCAGCTCCTTGTTTGAACCACACATTCAGTAGTCCCTTAATTAACCAGAATAATTTACCCTGTAATCGCCGCAACCCCCACCTCTTTAAGGTGGTTAAAGCCGCTAACTTTACCTTACGGCGACTGGCAAATAGCTTGAAAAAGGCGTTATGTTGCTCAAGACTTAATTCATTGAGCAGAATTAACGGGATATTCCGTAAGAAAGTCTCTTGACTCCGATAGACCCCCGCCTGGTCGGTGGTGGCATAGCCAAATTGGGTTAAGGTTTCGGCTTGAGGGGTGATGGCACTCACGATAAAGGTTTGGATCGCTTCAGCAGCTAATTTTTGGTGGGCTTGCTGTTGGCGATATAAATAAGTAGAGACAGGGCATGCCCTGTCTCTACTTTCCTCAAGGGATTGGGTGTACTTGAACTCAATTAACAGGTGCGTGGCAACACTATCCCGTAAACCGTCGGGTAAATATTGCCGTTGTTCCGCCGTCCATAATTGTCCGACTAACAATTGGATTAAGATGACATCTACCTCACCCGTTAAGGTAAATTCATCTAGCACCCGAATTTGTAATGGCGTGAGCAGTTCTCGTAAGACTGCGGCAAAAATGGTATGCCATTTAATCGGGATGGGCGTTTCAGTCATGGGGATATTGTAAAGCGAAGGGGAGAAAATACAAAATGGGCGAATAAGTGTAGAGACAAGCGGGTGAGGGCGAGATAAAGGAGTCCAAATCGTTAGATTTGTTAGAGTCAAATCTAACGATTTGGACTCCGTAAGCGAAAGTCCTAAACAAAAAAGTTATTTTCGCACCTGCCAATAATTGGGTTCTCTTTTGGCATGAGCTAGCGCAATAATTTCAATATGTTCTGTTTGCTCGCGAAAGATAATGCCAAAAGGGAATTTTTGCAGGTGACACCTTCTGATATTACCATGTATTTTTTGATAAAGTTGGGGCTGTTGGCTAATTTGCTCTAATTTTTTAGCCACCAATTCAATCAAGCTATGCCCTAAACCTTGACTTTGTTCATCATAAAATTTAGCGGCAGCCTCAATTTCTAACAATGTTTGGGGGTGAAAGTAGCACGGCTTCATGCGAGAAATTTTTGGCGGAGTTGAGCCAAACCCTCCTCAACAGGAATGAGGGTTATAATTTGGTTATCAATTTCTTGACCACGTTTTTCAATTTCAGTGACCCATTCAGAGGTGATAGTATTTTCACCATTTGGGGCTAAACTTTGCCATACCGCTTCTTGGTCAGCCAACCAACTTAGCCAACTCGCCCTATTAGCCTGATTAGCTAACAGATTTTTAGCTTCTTGCCAACCGTTTAACCACTGTTGCCAGGTGGCCAAGGGAATTAAAACATCAGTCGTTTCACCTGCTTCATTAGTAACATAACGAATAGGTAATGTTTCTAGGGTCATAAAATCCGCCTCCTTGGGAGAACAGTATCAGTATATCAAGATTTGTAGGGGCGTACCCTTGTGGTCGCCCTCGTGGGCAGGGACAAGCCCTGCCCCTACGACAAAATCTTGATATACTGAGTATAGTGAACTCATTCCGCCATGTCAAACCATAACAAAAAAAACCTTCATGGCGAAGGGGTTTTTGGTTTCAATGCCTTGACAGGCATAAGGGGCAACTCTTAAGTTAGAGTTAAAAACCCCCACTTTATGTTTTAGAATAGGGTACATGAATATCACTCAACATAGGAAAATGTTTTTTATTTAAGGTCACTAATGTTGCTTGTTGGAGTGTCGCGGTAGCTGCGATTAAAGCATCTGATAAGCCCACACCATGACTCTTGCCATAATCGCGCCGATATAATCCCCCTTTCACCGCAATATCAGTATCAAGCGGCACAAAATAAAATGCCTGTAAAAATAAATCCAATTGTTGACGTTCTACTCCTTCTCGTACCCCTGCGTACAACTCGGCCACAGTGATTGTAGAAATGAATAACGGTGCAGTTACCGATTCTAAATAATTAATTGACTCAGCCCGTCCACGTAAATAGTCAATGAGAACATCACTATCAAGTAACAATTTTTGATTCATCTGGTATGGCCTCCCGTTCAAACTCAGCCCGTAATAAAGATAAATCAGGCAAATCCGTCCGATTAACCCACATGCCCCGCGCCTGTCGTAATAAGGTCAGATGTTGCCGTTGCTGAAACTGACGAATAAATTGCTCTAAGACCTCACGCACTAGCTCGTCTAGGGTTTTACCCATGTCATGGGCGATGGTTTGTAAGGTCAGTAGCTGTTGAGAGGGAATAGGTAATGTTTCTAGGGTCATAAAATTAGCCTCCTTGGGAGAACAGTATAGTGAACTCCTTTCACTCTGTCAAACCATAACAAAAAAACCCCTTCATGGCGAAGGGGTTTTTTGTTTCAATGCCTTGACAGGCATAAGGAAGGTTGCAACTAATACTACTAGCCTTATGGTCAGTGGCAACGTTGGGTTTCAATGCCTTGACAGGCATAAGGAAGGTTGCAACTGGCTTAATTACTGCGGTTGTGATAATTTTTGGACTGTTTCAATGCCTTGACAGGCATAAGGAAGGTTGCAACATTTGACCCGGATGGACTTCCAGGAAGTGTTGTGATTTGTTTCAATGCCTTGACAGGCATAAGGAAGGTTGCAACGGCCCCAACAGCGGTACCGACAGAAGTTTTATTGGTAAAAGTTTCAATGCCTTGACAGGCATAAGGAAGGTTGCAACCCCTAAAATGGGTAGGGCAGGTGCCCCACTTTGCTTCATGGGGGCTATTTTTAGGATGAATTCATTTTTTTTATTCCTTTTTTTGACCTTTTTAACCTTTTACGAGCGCGAATCGTCTTCGTAAAGACGGCCTCGCGCTCGTAAAACAGCCTTTGGAGTCAGGTCAGTGGGAGATTAGCCCTATTATAGCGCAACTTTTATTATTTGTGCAAATCACGACCCTACACATTTTGCTTGCTTTAACCTCTCTAACCAATTGCTTGAGGGACAATTTTAGCCCCTGACCTCTTTTTGACCCATTTTCATTGAAAAAAGGCCATTTTTAGTCCCTTAACATCCTTAAATTTACGAGCGCGAGGGGGGGGTAAGCCACTTTCAGTCGCGCTCGTAAATTTAACTATATTAAGAGGCTAAATTGGCTGATTCAACACGATTTTCGCTGATGCCGTGATAATGGAGTCCAAATCTTTAGATTTGACCGCTTAATCTAACAAATCTAAAGATTTGGACTCCGTCAGGTAAAAAGGAAAGTGGTTTGATGTAATAACTCAGGGCCACTGGTCACTTCGACTCTTTTTAGACAACTTTGACACAACGGGTAAAAGCGCACTTGGTCAACCCGAGGTTTAATAATTCGTGCCACCGCTTGCCGCATTTTTTGGTTTTCTTGGGGAGTCAATAAACATTCAAAGACACTATACTGGACAGGTGTGCCAAAATCTTTCAAGGCATTATGGAGTTTAGTCCGCCGCCCATTATGGCTAATATCATACGCCACTAAAATAAATTGTAACTGTGCCATGAACACAAAACACCGCCTCCCAGGCCATTAGGCCGAGACGCGGTGCTTAAAAACAACCTCGAATTTCAGTTACATACTCTGGCAAATCTAACAATTTGGACTCCAAACTCATTACTCCAACTCCAACTCCAACTCATAACTCATAACTCATAACTCGAACTATTTTACTACGAAAGGTTGATAAGTGTCAATTTCACCTTGAATTAATTTAGCTACTTGACGGGCTTGAATTTCAAAGATTTTTTGATAACTCAAGGCGCGTTTGGCTAAAGGATGAAAGGCCGTCGTATTCAAACGGCGATTATAATGCTCAAAGAAAACCTGACGGCCGCGTTGGTTCAGATAAATACCCTCATTTTCAGAGGTTGTCTCAAAATCTTTTTCAGTTAAACGGCGATTATTCACCAGCGTCAACACCACCGAATCCACAATAATCGGTCGAAACTCCTCCATCAAATCCAACGCCAACGCGGGCCGCCCATAGACCTCCGCATGCAAAAAACCGCAATAAAACGGAGTCCAAATCTTTAGATTTGTCCGATTTGACTCTCACAAATCTAAAGATTTGGACTCCATTATTTGGACTCCAAAGCCTCTCAAAAATCATCTCTCGCAATTTCCAATTGCCGATAATCAGGATATTGCTTAAATTGCCCCACCAACTGCTCCCGCCCCACTTTCGCCATCAGGTCATGAAAACTAGAAAAAGGGTAATCATACAAACGAGTTACATACCCATGTTTAATCGGATTATTCAACAAATAATTCAAGTGAATCATATAATCAGCCTCATCACGCGGGCAATAGTCCCAGTAATTCCACCAAAAAGGTTTTTCTCCCAAACCCTGCTGACTCAGATAATAACCTGACATAATATGAATCCGCCGTATAATAGACGAGAGTTTTTTACCTTCATGGCTACGACCTAACAAATGATAATGATTATCCAAAATAACCCAATGATGTAATTCCCATTCATATTGGCTAAAACTACTTTGAATAACCTCCAACAGATAAGCCTTAGTTATTGCTAAAGATAACAAAGGCCGCTTCAAATAAATCGCCCCTGTAATGAAATAAGGTGTTTGGTCTAAAAAAAGGTGCGCGGGTGTATACTCGTGCTTTTTTAACATCATCTTCCCCTTTGGAGTCCAAATCTTCAGATTTGTCAGATTTGCCTCTAACAAATCTGAAGATTTGGACTCCTTGTTAGACTCCAACAAACTGGAGTCCAAATCTTCAGATTTGCCTCTAACAAATCTAAAGATTTGGACTCCTTGTTAGATTCTAACAAATCTAAAGATTTGGACTCCCATTTGCCAGCTTTTTGCTGATAGCTGACTGGCTGAACGCTGACTAGCTGCCCAACCGCCGCGCCTGCCCCAAGCCACTCGTGGTTTGATAACCCACGCCACTAAAAAAGGCAAAATCAGTTAGCAAATGTAACACACTCAACCAATAACGGTCACGGTTTTGCGCCATGAAGGTCGCCTGTCCCGTAAAACCAATCATCTGCCCACCCCGTTTATAAGGCACCAGGCGTGACCGCGCCTCAAAATGGCACAGCGACACCATCGCCTCCGCATAACGGCGCACCTCTGGATGCAGGGCAATCGGGGCAAAGGCTTGCCAACGGTCTAACAAACTGCCGAAGACGAAGTTGGGTTGCGGCAAAGGAATAAACAACTCCTCCCGCCGAAAAGTTGTGGGTGAAACAAACTCCAAACTGATTTTATTGGGCAACCGTTCCTCAATGCCCAACAGATACGGCACAGCCAAATCCTGATAACTCCCTTGCCCCGCCCAACGATGCCCCGCAGGGTCAAGCGTGGCCCCCGTCACCCGCACCCGATAACCGTCCAACTCCACCGTTTCAGGCGGTTCAGCGCAAATCGCCTGTAATATTTGGCTCACCTCCGCCGTCAAGCCCGTAAAGCGGAGCCAGCCCGTCTCCGCCGCCGCCACCTGTAAATCTCCGCCCCATCATCAAATTGGAGGCCGTAAAGGGCTTGGTCTGATTAGTGGCATGGAGAGCCTCCGCCAACGCCGCGTCATATTCCGCAACTAATCGTAATAATAACGCCTGACTTGCTCGCCCTAAATTGCTTGGCAACGTCACCGTTTCTGTTGCTTGTAATTGTAATATTAAACTTGTTAGCATGATTGATTGAGGGAGTCCAAATCTTTAGATTTGAGTCAAATCTGACAAATCTAAAGATTTGGACTCCATGATATAATTTCATTCTTTTGCTGACTTGCTGATGACAAATCTAAAGATTTGGACTCCATGATATAATTTCATTCTTTTGCTGACTTGCTGACCGACTGACAAGCTGACAAACTACCCTACCGATTCTGATAATCCCAGCCGAAATCGGCGGTTTTCTGCTCACCGATATTTACCGTCACAGTGGCATAACCCACGCCCAGCGCGGGATACGTCCAATTGCCAGGCATGAGAATGACTTCATTCGGGGAGATTAACGGATTAATGGAAACGCAATACGTCCCCGCCGCCACCTTATCAAAACGATAGATTCCGTTAGCATCACTCAAGGCCGCGCTAAAAATATCCTCACGGCCAGGGCAGGCCCCAGGGTTCAGCCGCACCTGCACCCCCGCCAAGCGTGCCTCGCCATTATTTAATATCCCGTCAGCCCGATACCCCCCTTGTCCGTCAGGGATACAGCCGCTAGAATATTGCCCATTTTGTAAGGCTTGGCAATTATCTACCCACATCACCCCACCTATCATGGCCGCGCCCATGTTAGTTGAGGGCAACGGCGCATTGCCCTGACTGCTATTTATCGTAATCTGTGCATAAAAGGGATTGTCCCCATGGCTGCCAAAGGTTTCTCCGTTAGGGCTACGTAACAGCCAATCGCTGCGATATGTCCCGTTATTCGCGGGTGCAATGAAAGAAACCGACACCTCAACCTCCCCGCCAGGGGCCACCTCTTGCGGCAAAGGCATGGCCGTTGGCCCGTCCAGCTGCGCCCCCCCTGCAAAGGCGAGGGCGTAAGTTGTCCCCCATGTACAACTGCCCTCATTTCTAATCCGCCAGCTTTTCACAAAGGGCTGCCCCGCAGGAATCACACTATTGTCAGGAATCGTCACATCAGCCACAAAAGCGGCCTGGTTGGTACAATTTGTTGGCCGTACTGTGGCGATGGGCGAAGATTGTAACACTTTTTGACGTTGCTTATCCCAACCAAAATTCGCCACGCCACTGCCATGATCGGCTAAAACTAGCGTAACACTGCCCACGCCCAGCGCGGGATACGTCCAATCACCTGTGGCTAACATGGGCGAATTTCGTTGCGCTGTCGAGTCAATGCTGACGCAATATGTCCCCGCCGTCACGTTATCAAATTGATAGACTCCGTCACCATTCGTCATGGTGGTCGCCACCGCCGTGCCATTGCCAGGGCAAGCCCCCGCCTTCAACGTCACCTCTAGCCCCGCCATGCGCCCCTCGCCTTGATTAAATTGCCCATCAGCTTGATAACCGCCCTGCCCATTCGGCAGACAGCCCATGACGGGCGCGCTATCTTGGCCTAATTGACACACATCTAGCCACACCAAGCCGCTTATCAGGCTCATGGCCGCCGTTTGCGTGGCAGGCACAGGCGTGTCTATCGCCAACGGCGTGGCGGTGACGGGGATAGCGGTGGCAAAAATGGCGGGTGCGTCCGTGATAACGCTACCTAACAAGGGCAATGTGGGCGGTAAATCCAGCGTAGGTGTTGCGGTGTCTAACGGTTTGGGGCTATTGGCACACGCGACCAACAGCATGGCGAAGCCGATGAGTCGCAAAATTTTAATGAAATTCATGTCATACTCCTAAAGATTACGCTATGGGAGTCCAAATGTTTAGATTTGTTGTAGCCAAATCTAAACATTTGGACTCCCTTTTCTTACGGTGTTGAGTATAACATGATTGACAGTTCGTTTCAATTTGCTAGAGGTATAGGGTGTATTTCATAGGTTTAAAATAGAGGGTAGTACACTGTTCATTTAATTTTTGCACTTGGTCAGACAAGAATGTCTGACCTACCCCTGGTAGAACAGACATTCTTGTCTGTTCAGATAGACT
>JAIFLK010000027.1 GCA_020049115.1 Chloroflexota bacterium
AGGAAGGAGTCCGCAATCCTTTGCGGATAGCCCGCAAATAATTGCGGACTCCTGCGCCGAAAGTGTAGTTTTCATTTGATATGCAGTATAAAGCGATTGCACTCCTCAAAGTTCTATTCTAACTTAACCGATTGAATTACGGTTTTATTACGTCCATGTATTTTAGCTTGATATAAAGCGACATCTGCGGCCGCGATAAGAACTTCGGGCAATAGTTTGGGGGAAGGAATAATGCTACTCACCCCCAAACTAACCGTAATATTCTGACTACATAGAGAGGCACCATGGGAAATTTGCAGCTGCTGGATATTTTCATGAATCAGTTCGGCTATTTTTATCGCCCCCGTTTCATCAATACCAGGCAAAACAATAATAAATTCCTCGCCCCCATACCGTGCGACTAAATCGCCTGCCCGCTTGACTGAAACGCTTAGAGCCTGAGCCACCTGCCGCAAACAATCATCCCCTGTTTGATGACCATAAGTATCATTATAAAGTTTGAAATAGTCAATATCACACATAATAATTGAAAGTGGCGCATGCGCGCGCGCCATGCGCCGCCATTCATGGTTTAAGTATTGGTCAAGGCGACGGCGATTAGCAATTTGGGTTAAGCCATCTAAATTGACCAAGCGTTGCAACTCTTCATTTGCGACCCGTAAAGCCACATCGGATTGCAACCTTTCTAAATACATGGAAATGAAAGACATGACTGTCCAGAGCATATCCATCTCAATATCATTCCAAACTCGTACTTTTTCAATATCAACCAACGTGATAAACGCTAAAAATTGGTGATTAACCATGACAGGAAGTAATAAAAGAGAGACTGCTTCTGACCCGGCTAAAAGTTCTAGCTCTGCGGGTAATACCTGCTCAGTGGATATGGCTAAGGGGAGACCCTGGACTAAGGTCGTTTTCCAGTGTGGGTCAAATTGTTCAAACAAAATATTTTGTAAGCTACGATGGTCTAAAGAAGCGGTTCTGCCCGTGACAACCCATTTAGCTTTTTGCGTAGCCCCAACAACTTCTTTTTGATTAAAATAGTTTTCAAAAAATAAGACCCGTTGAGAATGAGTCGTTTGGCCGACTAATGGCAGGAGATAGTCGTACCACAGGTTACTATTTCCCGTCGCCAATAAAATTTTTTGGATATTAACCACCATGGTCAGGTAATGTTGCTGTTGCTTAAGCTGCAATTCAACTTGCTTACGTTGAGTTATATCCCGTGCTATGCCCACATATTGCAGAGCTTTATGGGTCAATTCATCACGTTGAGTCACGACATCTCGGCTATAGAACCAATGCCAACGCCCATTTTTATGACGAACACGATAGTCATTCTCAATCACCTCTTCAAAATGACTTCCTTCTAAGCGTAAGATATGATTAGGCAACATGCGAAAATCATCGGGATGTATTAAGTCAGATAACACATTTAAACCGAGAACCTGAATCTCCTCCACTGTATACCCTAAAAGCTCGCCTAAATTACGATTAGTATATAGCATCCGTTGTTCAGCCAGGCTATAAATATAAAATAAATCGGGAATAGCCTGAATGGTACTTTCAATAAAGTGCTTTTGCGTCTGTAACTCAAATTGGTCTCGTTTTTGTTGGCTTTGCCATTGAAGATTAATAAGTATATCCACAAATAATAAGGTTAAAGCAAAACCAAGCAAAACTAATTGAAGCCAATAAGAGTGATTTTCGGTTAAAATAATCATGTAACTTAAAACAAGTAATAGAATCACAACACCAACTATAGACCAATAACGTTTGGTAAAGATTTCAACAAATGGTTGAAATAATCTATCGGACTTAAACCACATAATGAGTTAGACCTTTTAAGACAATCACATCAATCAAATTAATTTCGTTTCTCTTTATTAAAATTATTTTTAATAATTGAACTTGAATTATTCTACTCCCAGGGCAAAATAAATGAAAATTATAATCGTCTTTGGTTCATTTTGATTATTACAACTTTTCTTTTAGCCATCACCTCAATTTGATGTCCTAACACAATTATGGTAAAGTATACATCCAGGTATATGTGCCTCTATTAGGATTTTAACCCATCATGTATGAACAACCTTTACACGACCTGGTAAAAACTGCTATCCAACAATTACACACCTCTATGGCTCAAACTAGCCCCTTTATGGCTGAACAAATAGGGGAATGGATGCGTCAACTCTCAGGCAACATTCCGCCAGAAAACTACTTTTTGCACCCCTCGGCCTACCCCATGCTTCTACTACCATGGTGGTGTGACCAAACCTATCGGACTACAGTTAATTTAGCTTTACAAACCTCGCTCGTTTACTCCACCATTAATGGCTATTATTATATCCGTCTCATTGATAATTTAATGGATGACCGCCAAGCCGAGACTGAACGCCAATTATTACCTGCACTCAATTTTTTCCATACCGAATTTTTAACCGCATATCACTCCCATTTTCCCACGAACCACCCATTCTGGCAACATTTTAAGACAGTTTGGTTCTATTCGGCTGAAGTGACCCTGCGTGATGCCAAACTCACCGAGATTGACCTGAATTTATTCAAGCAGGTTGTTGCCCCAAAACTCTGTGCAGTGAAAATCCCTGTTATCGCGGTTTGTTACGACCATGACCGCCCTGAGTTAATTGCCCCCTGGGTTGAATTTATTGACCTGTTAAGCTGCTGGCATCAAATGATGAATGATTTATTTGATTGGCACACCGACTCCGCCCAACATATCCAAACCTATTTCTTGTCAGAAGCCCAAAGGCGCAAAAAAACCACCGAGTCCGTCGCTGCCTGGGTCAGCCGTGAGGGTTTTGCCTGGGGTAGCCAATTGCTCCATGAATGGATGGCCGAATTGAGAGGCATGGCGCAGACTTTAGCTAATGATGATTTAGTTCACTATTTAGATGAAAGAGAAACGCTTTTTACGCAACGAGAACAAGATGCGCTGAAAGGCTTAAAAAGCATTTCCCAATTATTGCAGGTCTTCAGTTAGACCAAAGCTAACTATTAATTACTTATGAGTGACACCCTTGATTTATTTGAGTTAGGCGTAGAATATTTTCATATCTTTCTGGAAGAGTTTGCAACGTATGGCATTATCGCTGACCCGAATCTAGAATTACGACGGGGTGAGGGCATGTTATGTTATTACGATTTAAAAGATGGTAATATCTATCTATCGGTACCTGATATTACTGCTCCGATAGGTAAATTACAACTCCTTTTTTTACGCTCCCTGCTCAGTTGCAACAATGATGAAGATGTGCTTTATTTCTTCCGCATCTTGCTGCCGCGAGTCATCGCCCATGAATTAGCGCACCATTATCGGCATCGTTACGGTTTATTTGATGCCAATCTCTGGCATGAAGAGCAAGTTGCCAATCAATTAGCCACCGCCGTCACCAAACAACGCCTCGCCCCGATTGAGCGCGAGAAAGCGCAATCATTCTTAATCCGCGCCATTATTGGCTTAGAAGCCAAACTAGGTGTAGAGGAAATGGGTAAGGATTCTTACTATAGCATTTGGCATGCGCTGAACGCCAGTGGACAAATTAGCGATGTTGCCATGGGTTATATGGAGTTAGCGCACGAGTTATTTGCCATCACCCCTAGCCAAATCTTAGAAAGTGGGGGGCAATTATCGCCAGAGGTAACGCAACGGTTAGAACGACGTGAAACCATGATTCACGAAATCAATTCAGAATACGCCGATAACTTCATGCGCTATATGTATTACCAAATGAGTTGGCTTTATTTAGATTTTACCACTCATGAAAATCAATATGTCGAAGATTTCGCCCGTCAACATTTAAATATTAGCCTCCCCATGTTGCCACGGATTGAAGACACGCTCATCCCGACTGAAGAAATGGTGATTGCTTGCTTTAAGGCGTATCAAGACACCGCCGCCCATTCTAAAGCCTGTAGTCATTTTTTTTACAAACGCTATCGCACCCTATTATTAGGCCGCCTCCAATCATCAGAGTTAAACCTACCAGGGCAATCCGAACGCTTACGCAAAGAATCGGCCTTTTTGCTACAAAATTGGAATGGCCGCGACCATGAACCTGACATGTTAGAATATCTCTCGCACCTCGCCCCGCCCACTCTGCGACGTTTATTTCCCAATCAAATTGCTAATCATATTAAATCGAAGACTCAATTTCCCATTCAAAGCCACCTCCCGACAGAAACCGATAGACGATTATGGCGACATGTTGTCCTCCATGAAAATGACCAGGGTTCGGTCAATACCCTCTCACGGTTAAGAATATTAGATAATGTTGAAATCTATCAGGCCCTACCAGGCGAAGTGATGCTAGAATTAGCCTACAATTTTTGTCGCATTAAATTACGCCCCGACGAACCCATTATTTGGCAAGGCGAACTCAGCCATGATGTTTACATTCTGATTGAGGGTAAATTAGAAGTCACCATTATGGAGCGTGGGCAAAGCCGCGTCGCCAACACCGTGATGCCAGGGGATGTTTTTGGCGAGATGGCCTTCTTCACCCGTGAACCACGCAAAGCCACCCTGTGTGCCATTGAACCCTCAGAATGTTTCGTATTAAAACATTCCGACCTGTATTTGTTTGCTTACAAATACCCTTCCATCATTATGCAAATGGCCCGTATTTTAACGAAACGGATGAACCAGATAAATAAGATGGTCTAAAACTGCTCACCCAAGCTACTATTTGTGGCTTGAATCATAATTTGTCTAATCATTGTTAAAACTATTTTTTAGGAGAATCATCACTATGCCAGACATACAACAATTAGTAACTAAAGCTTTAAATGACCCCGCCTTTGTCAAAAGTTTGGTTGAAAATCCCGCCTCAGCCCTCCAAAGCATCGGGATTGAACCCACCCCTGAAATCCTTGAAGCTCTCAAAGGGATTGACGCGGCCTCGCTACAAAAATTAGCCGCCGCCTTTGGTAAAGATAAAGCAGCCTAATCTCAGCCGTTATGCCTCATTAGTTACTTGGTGAGAGTAGCTAATGAGCATAAACAGTTAGGTAACTCAATTATGACTCAGTCCCCCCACCTTATTCCTCTACCCCAACATCCAAATATAGCTTTATGGAAATGGTTCTGTATACGGAGTGCAGGCTTTCCCGCACATCAAGTTTTAGATTTAGCTGTCACCCCAGAAACGATAGCTTTAACAAAATTGTATCAACAAGCTCAAGCAGACTATGAAGAAACAAATGCCACTGCAATTAACACTATTCAAAGTTTGAATAATCAAGCCCCGAAAACTGAGCGAAAACCGTTCCAAAAAGCACTTCATCAATTAAAGCAACACCGCCTCCCCACCCTAAACCTCCCCATTTTAGAGCAACTCCAACAAACCCAACAGCACCTGACACAACTAGGCCAACAGTTTGAACAGGCCATGATAGCGGAAGGGCAACGCCTCAACGAAACATTGCGCTCTATTTTTCAACAGCCCTTGTTACAAGAGGCACTAGTTTGGCAAAATCG
>JAIFLK010000227.1 GCA_020049115.1 Chloroflexota bacterium
GGCTGATAACTTTCCAGTGCCTTTTCTAAGGCGGCGATATTGGGGCCGTCAGCCTCTAATTGAATCCCCACCACTTTGGCTTTATGCCGCCGTAATAACGTCACGGTGCGGTCATAAGTCGGGGCTTCCGTGAAAACCACATCCCCAGGTTGAATAAAATGGAAGCATAAAAATTCAATAATTTGTAACGAACTATTCGCCGCTAACACCTCATCTACGGTGACATGGTGTTGCTCGGCCAGCCATTCGCGCAACGGCAAAAAGCCATGCGACTTACCATATTGTAATATCACTTTACCATATTTCTCTAACGCTGCTTGCGCTGCGACTTGTAATTCTTGTACAGGTAGGGACTCATCGGCGGGTACCCCACGCGTAAAATTGATAACCGTTTGTTGGTCTGACATCTTTGACTCCTCAATAGGTGAATGAAAGGCTAGATTCTAACATTAGCCACGCATTTTGCCAAACCGCACCGCCTGCGACTTTGCAAAATGCGATTTTGTGTTTATGATAGTTAAAACGAAAGCTACAACGAATGGGGAATTTAACGAATAAAAATATTTCACCTGTAAATATTCAGCGGATATGGAGTCCAAAGCGGTACGCTTTGGGTAGTGAGTCAAAGCGTACCGCTTTGGACTCCATTTTTATTCGTTACATTCCTTATTCATTGTAGCCTTATCAAAGGAAACCCGAATGCCCTTCATTATAAAACCCGCCACCCCTGATGACGTGCCAACCTTATTCGCCCTCATCAAAGAACTCGCCGAGTATGAAAAACTCGCCCATGAGGTCGTTGGCACAACGAAATTATTGCACGACTCCCTTTTTGGCCCCCGCCCCGTCGCGGAGGCCGTGCTAGGCTTCATGGACGATAAAGCCGTGAGCATGGCAATATTTTTTCATAATTATTCCACCTTTTTAACCCGCCCTGGCCTCTATTTAGAGGATTTATACGTTAAACCCGCCTATCGGGGGCAGGGGCTAGGCCGCGCCATGTTTATCTATCTAGCGCAACTTGCCGTAAGCCGTCAATGCCCCCGCTTTGAGTGGCAAGTGCTAGACTGGAACGAACCCGCCATTAAATTTTATGACAATCTCGGCGCGCAACCCAAATCCGCCTGGCTGACCTATCAATTGACAGGGGAGGCGTTGGCGCGGTTGGCGGAGAATGTAATATAGTAATGACATGGATAGGTGGGATAAGCGGCTAAAAAATCCAAAAATCTCCTCCGCCGTTACTGTAAGATAGTAATCACATGACCATTGTACTACGATTATAGGCTATTTGGTGGTTGTGTTTTTGGCGATTTTGTAATACAATCAGTTTATAAATGGTTTGGAAACCATTTATATAAAGTTAATATTTTTTAAATGAATCGAAAAGACGCGTCCACCATAACGCGTATTTTTGACTCTCGTACTATCAGAGATAGTCATCCCCCATGATGTCTGTGGCTGATACCCAAAAAATAAAAATATGTTACCGTCCTTTGAATTGCGTTATATTATTATCGTCCTTGCCATTTTATTTGGCTTACAACATTGGCTCTACTTGCCACAGGCTCAAGCAGCCCCACTTCAAACAGGTTGCACCAGTAATATTGCACATAGTAACACGACTGAACACCGTATGCAGGTTTGTGGTGGTGGAGAAATTGCCAATTGGTATCAATTTAACCTCAATGGCATCCGCCCCAATAATGCACTGAGTGCGCTTTATACCCCACCGAGTACCCTAGCCCTTCATTTTAATGAACACCCCCCCCACAATCAGGTTGATGTCGGCTTACAACAAGAATTTCAAACCGTTACGCCCTTAGTGCTACATGACCCCTCCGAAACCTTTATTGGCTTTGATGAAGAGAGTGAAACAATTTATCGTAGCACCAGCCTTGATTATCAAATTACTCAGCGCACTTTCACCACCGACTCCGCCTTAATGCCCTGGACGGCCACTGATAGCGATAATTGGCTGCTCATGGAGTTCATGGTAGAAAATATCGGCCAAACTACCTTAACAGGTGGTAAGCTACTTTATCTTTTAGATAGTACCGTCGGCACATTTAAGGACTCCAACAAGGGCTTTTATAATGCCAACAAACAAGTTTTTTATCAAACCCACCAGCCAAATCCTAAGAGTGATTTCAAAAATTATGGCTTTGCGATGGGGCTAGGCGTTAAAACTGGCACTTTAATCAGAGCAGGACTCAGTATTACTTACCCCAATTATCTGTCTGATACGGCAATACTGGCCGAAATGACGAATGTATCTAACGTTCCCATAACGAATACTAATTTTGGTCAAGGTGATGCAACTCATTGGCTTATTTTTGACCTACCCACCTTGGCTCCAGGCCAAAGCCACCTGGTCGCAGTCGGCATGTGCGGAACATTAAGTAATAATGATAGCCAAGCCGCTACCGTCATATTAAACTGTTTCGACAAAATAGCATTACCCGTACTGGATATTACTAAAACCAGCCCCATGACTACGGCTACAGTCAATCAAAGTGTGTCATTCACTTTCAATGTTAAGACTCGTTATAACAATATTCCTGTCAGTAGTGTACAAGTTGAAGACAGTGTAACGAATGTTCATTTTATCGGGGGCGACAATGGAGATAATATATTGCAATCTAATGAAACTTGGCTTTATACAGGGACATATCTTCTCCCTATGAGCCTAACCAACAGCCTCATTAGCACCGCCACCGTACGCGGCCAAGCCAACGGCCTAACTATTGGGCGTATTGTTACCCATAGTTTAAATATCGCCACCCCCATGCCCACTCTTACGCCCACCGAAACCCCATTACCCACTCTTACGCCTACCGAAACCCCATTACCTACTCTTACGCCTACCGAAACCCCCTTACCCACCCTTATGCCTACACCAAACCCGCCATTACCCACCCTTACGCCTACACCAAACCCGCCATTACCCACTCTTACGCCTACAGACACCATGCCAATGGTTACGGCAAGTCCCACCATTTCCTTACCCACTGTTACGCCTTCACCCACTCGCCCCCTCACCCCCACCATGACCTTAGACATTCTCCATGTTACGCCCATTACAATAGGCCAACTCGGTCAAACGATACCATTTACATTGATGGTAACAACCCATAATAATGATGAAGAATTATCGCTCAGTGGGGTAGTCATCAGCGATAACTTAATGCCCCTTAATTTAGTGAGGGGTGATGACGATGACGAAATGTTAGAGCCATTTGAAACATGGCTTTATACAGGCACTTATCAAATTCCCCATGACCTCCTCAACAGCCCCATTACCCACACCGCCACCGTTCATGGTCAGGTCAATGGCTTCATTTTATGGGCGGCCCTCACCGACACCCTCGCGATTGATTTTCGGCCACAAGCGCAACTTACCGTAACAACGACCCCCGCCATCACCGCCCGCGTCGGTCAAACCGTCACCTACTTCATCACCGCCACCCACAACCTTACGAGTGATAACTCACCGATTATCAGCCCTACTCTTAGCGACACCCTCAAAAGCCACTTCGTAAAAATGACAGGTGACATTAACCATAATAACCAATTAGACCGCCAGGAAATATGGCAATTTGAACAGGCTTATTTCATTCCCACCAGCACCATTAAAATTCTTACCAATACCATAACCTTAACAGGGTTTGACAAAAATAACGAACTAATTACCCACACCCTCAGCCACACCCTAACCGTCACCCACCACCCCCAACTTAACCTGCTTAAAACTGGCCCCATCACCGCAATGGCAAACAGCCTCGTTGAGTTTCAATTTGAAATTAGCCATGCGATAGACAGTGATTTTTCAGCCGTCAAACCGCTAACTATTACAGATGATAAAGCGGGTCTGGCCGATTATATTCGCGGCGATAATAATAATAACCAATTATTAGAGGTTGACGAAACCTGGTTTTATACCGCCAGTTATCTGATTACCCCCTCACTCAATCCCATTACCAACCAGGGTATCATCACCGCCGTCACTTTAGACGATACCTTGTTAGTAACTAACAGCAATATTCACACCACCACCGTCACCACAACTCCCATCACCCCGCCCATGCCGCTTGCGCCTCAACCGAAATTAACCGTTACCATAACGAGCAATCCCCCGCTTGAAGCGCAAATAGGGCAGACCATTCGCTACAGTTTTACTCTCAGCCACAGCCTTGACAGCGACCATTCACCCGTTTATACACCGCAACTCACCTCAAATCTAATCGGCTCAGTTATATTAGTTAATGCAGGGAACGGCGATAATCAACTTGATTACGGCGAAAATTGGCTTTATACCATGACCTATCTGGTGCCACCGACAGCCTCTCTCACGCTCACGCAATTCATTTCAGTGACAGGTTATGACGATAATAACAACCCTGTCATGACGCAATCTAGCCACATTCTTGCGATAGATTACCACCCGACCCTCACCCTCAGCCTCACCGCCCCCGACTTGGCAGATTATGGACAGCCCGTCCCCTATCAAATCCGCGTCAGCCATGCCCCTGACAGCGATAGTTCACCTATTTGTAATGTAACAGTGAACGCCCCTGAATTAAACTTACTCAATATTATCTATCCCAATTGCCTAACCGCAGACGAACAATGGCTCATCACCGCCCCTTATACCCCTACTCTCCCCCATTTCACTCATATTATTACAGTTACAGGAGTTGACATCGCCCAAAATTCGCTCATTGCCACCGCCACCCACACGGTAAAGTTAACCGAGTCAGTTTTATTACTGTCCGTTATTACCAGCCCCATGACCATTTCAGTGGGCAACCCCATGTACTTCACCGTCACGGTCAGCCAAAGTGCCAACCAAGCCCCCATCAATCAGCTACAAGTTACGAGTAATTTGGGCCAACTCAGCCGCCTCTCCCGCCAAAACCTGGTCAGCAGCATTTTCATGGGCAGCTATACCCCCAGCCCCACCGATGCCCATATTATTACGTTATCTATCACGGTTACAGGGCAAACCAGCTATGGCCTCGCCATTAGCCAAAACCTTATTTCACCCTTAACAATTTGGCATAATCCCGTCTTGACCGCCACCATGACGGCACAGAATGAGCTAGAAATTTTCCATGCCACCGAGAGCGATAATTCCCCCGTCACCTTTACCAATATTACCTGTCCCACGCTAGAGCTATCTCCCGCCCAAAGTTGCCGCTATACCATGCCGTTAGGCAACAGCAGACCCGCCATTACCATTATCTACATAGACAAAGATAACGAAATCCACACCTTGATTATTCCCCTTGAGCAGAAAAATCTGATTTATCTACCCACTATCCTAAACATGAAGTAATAAGCAAAAAGAGTCCACGAAATTTCGTGGACTCTTTTTGTTTACTTAGGAATCAGGATTTAATAACTTACTCATTTTACTCCCTTCCAAGTGACGGAAACCATAGTTTTGAGGAGTGATACACGCCCTCGTGTATCACCGTTAGCACGAGGGCGTGCTAACTCCTCGCCCTCGTGTATCACCGTTAGCACGAGGGCGTGCTAACTCCTCAAAATTGAACTCTCGCATTTTATGCAAGGAAGGAAGTAAGTTATCAGAACAGACAAGAATGTCTGTTCTACCGTTGGGTAGGTCAGACATTTTTGTCTGACCATAAAGGTTTGGGACAGTTAATTAATCCTCATTCCTTAACTCACGTCAACACCTAACTCACGCAACTTGGCGCGTAACTCAGCCAGTTCTTGTTGAGCTAATTCTTTGGCGTGCCGTTCTTGTTCAGCTTGCTGATGAGCTAATTCCTTAGCGTGCCGTTCTTGTTCAACTTGCTGATGAGCTAATTCCTTAGCGTGCCGTTCAATTTGCAACTGTTCATCACTGATTTGTAGCTGTTGATTACGGGTTTGTAACTGTTCCTCACTTGTTGGCAACAGCTGCCCTTGCCTGTCCCACCAACGTATCCAGGGCAAGGTAGTGTAATTATATTCCCCATGCCAAATCCCAACGGCCGCGTCCAATTCAGGGATGTCATATTGACCGTATTGATTAGGTTTCATGAGTTGATACTGACCCGAAACTAATTGATACATTTCAATTGAGGCTTTTTCAACCTCATAAATACCATAATACGGAATCTGAATGGCTTGTTCATACACCCAAAACTTACCCCGATAGGGCGTTTTATCGCGCTCCTCACTGCCATCACCCGAAACAAATTCCAGCGCAATCAAGGGGATGACATGCTCTTGCCACATCACGTAAGAACGGCGGACAGCCCCATCTAACATGGGCGGCACATTGGGAACATAAAACCAATCGGGACATTCAGCCCCTTTATAAAGGGGTTCAGGTGGCACCGCCAATCGCCAATAGATACCGCAATCTTGCCCAATGGCAAATTGATTATCGGGCTGAATTTGGCGTAATTTGGGCAAAATGGAGTCGGTCAACAAAATACTTTGGGGATGTTCTTGAAAATTCTTCACAAAAGTTCCATTCTTATCAGGTAATTGGGTGTGGTCAGGCAACGTGTGATAGAGTGGGCCAACTTTGACGGCATCAGCTCTATCAACCAAATAAGGCGATTGAACTCTAAACGTAACATGCGTGGTCGGCGCATTTTCAACCATTGTTTGTGTCATAATGACCTCCTGGTGTAATGAAAGGTATTGTATCATTCGCGCCAGCGATTAGCAAATGATACTTCAAACCAGTAGTGGATTGTTCATTTAATTTCTAGTATATCCGAACAGACAAGAATGTCTGTTCTACCCCTGGTAGGTCAGACATTCCTGTCTGACCATTCAGACATTCCTGTCTGACCATGTACTAAAAACTAAATGAACAGTCCAGTAGTACAGCGCAGATTAAATAAGGTACAAGCCATTATAAGGTTTTGAACCTTATAATGGCTGAACGCACTACGCACTTATTTAAGCCTAGCTGTACTAGGCTATAACAGATTGCCAACTCCGCCCATTCAGCCTACAATAAGTCATAAAAATTGGAGTCCAAATCTTTAGATTTGACGGAGCATCACATGCAAAAGCTACTCACTAAACTAAATTTAACCGACACCAACCCAGGGGCCTGTATCGGCCCCGACGGTTGGCTGACTGACCCGCAAGGGCAGCCCTTAATTTCCTATAACCCAACGACGGGCGAACCCATTGCCCGCGTGATTCAGGCAACGGGGACAATATATGAACAAGTCATCACCGCCGCGCAACAAAGCTTTATGACCTGGCGCACCATGCCCGCGCCGAAACGGGGCTTGATTGTGCGCGATTTAGGTACCGCCTTGCGCGAGCAGATTGAGCCATTGGGTGAACTTGTGACCCTGGAGATGGGCAAAATTAAGGCGGAGGGCCTGGGCGAGGTGCAAGAGATGATTGATATTTGTGACTTCGCGCTCGGTTTGTCGCGGCAACTGTATGGCCTGACCATGCACTCGGAACGGCCTGGCCACCGCATGTATGAGCAGTGGCATCCGCTTGGCCCGATTGGGATTATTACGGCCTTTAATTTTCCTGTGGCGGTGTGGGCCTGGAACGCGGCACTCGCGGCGGTCTGTGGGAACAGTATGATTTGGAAACCTTCGCCCATGACTCCGTTGACGGCAGTGGCCGTACAATATATTGCGAATCGGGTCATGGCGGATTATGGCTTAAGCGGCCTTTTTAATTTGGTCATTGGCGATAATCAGGAGGTGGGGGAACGGTTGATTAACGACCCGCGCTTGCCGTTGATTAGCTTTACGGGGTCGGTGCGGACGGGGCGGCATGTGGCGCAGGTGGTGGCGCAACGGTTGGGCAAAACGATTTTGGAGTTGGGCGGCAATAATGCCATTATCGTGGCGGAGGATGCAAATTTAGATTTGGCGGTGCGTGCCATTCTTTTTGGGGCGGTGGGGACGGCGGGGCAACGCTGTACCTCGACGCGGCGAAT
>JAIFLK010000214.1 GCA_020049115.1 Chloroflexota bacterium
AGTGAAGAGTCCCTCCAACCTTAGCCTAGAAAACAAGGTTATCGGCCCCGAAAACCGCTTGGGTTGGCAAAGGCTTGAGGGATTCTTCACTTCGTTCAGAATGACATGGAAAAGTGTAATTCTCAAATGCAACACAGTATAATTCCTAATTCCTAATTCTTAATTCTTAATTCCTCATTATTCCACTTTCACCACCACTGACGGCGGGACTAATTTCCATTCAATGTCCTTCGGGGCGATAACGGTGGGTATTACATCGGCACTTTGCCCAATGGGAATGATGCTGGCATCGACTAATACTTGAACTAAAGTCGGGTTAGCTTCAATTTCTTGCAAAATGGGCAATGGGCCGCTCAATAGTAAATCTACTTTGCTTGGGCTGATGGTGATGGTGTAACCAGGCATGGCTTTGAGTAACTGGATGGTTCGATTTTCAGCTAAATCGCCACTGCGTGGTGTTACTTGAGCCAATACCGTCACATTATCCAAAATTTTACCATTCTCATCGACAGCATGGACCCCTACAGGCAAATCGAGTGGTATTTGCACCGTCAAATCCCCCACCGCGTCACTCACATCCACGGGCAAAGTATCCACAAAACTTTTAATATCAGTTAATTTACTAGGGTCGCCTTGTAGGGTCAATCCCGATGGCGTGACACTTAAATTACTTAACCAATACCCTGTTGGCGGCGGCCCCACAATTTTGGGTCGAATGCTGACATTCAATGCGTTTCTGCGTCGTTGAATATTGGCCGTTACCTGAATCCGATTTGGCTGTAATGTTACATCCAAGACCTCTTTGCCCTGGGCATCTAGCGCGTGAAGCGTGACCAATTCCTGTAAATTAGTGCTGGCATTGGCGATAAAAAGGGAGGTTTGGATTTGGCTCACTTGCTCAACTGAGGGGGCGGGGCCGATAATCTGTACCTGGTCAGGTTTGGCGATGGGATTTCCTACCAATTCATACGCCGCCGATAAACTCTGTTGGTCAGGTAAATCAATGGTTACGGGCATGGTTTGGCTGATAATTTGGGCGAGTTCCAAATCAATTTCGGCGGGGTCAGCTAATAAAACCAGAATCTGGTCAGCACTCGCTTTCACTTTGATGGGCAGCCGATAAACCCCAGGCGCAGGGTTTTCTAATGTTACCACCGCTTGAAAGCTGCGCGGGCTAAGGGTGGGCATGACCGACTCTGTCGCTTGGACAATGACTGAAATGGTGGTCATCAGCGGCGAGATAATTTTGACATCGGAGGGTAAATTTTCAATCCGTAGCGGGATATTTTCAATCCGTTCTTTGCGAATAGCGTTAGTCTGTTGGATAACAAATGACCAAACAACTAAAGTCAACATGAAAGAAAGGAGAATTAAGCCTAAATTTATAAATAACTCGCGGGGCTGCCATGAGGTCGGCCAGAGTTGGTCTTTAAGTTGGTGTAATAATAATCGCCCCAAATATAATTTGGGGGGTGAAGTTGTGAGGGGGGTATAAAAATCAAGCAATTTTTCGCGTAGCTCTAAACCCGTTAAGGGACGATATAAAATTCCATGGCGGGCGACACTGATAGAGCCAGTTTCTTCACTAACAATAATTACCATCGCATCAGTCGTTTCGCTCAGTCCAACTGCCGCCCGATGACGGGTGCCTAAGCGTTTATCGGCTTGTAAGGCTTGTTGGGTTAAGGGTAAAATACAGCCCGCCGCCGCAATTTTATCGGCTTGAATAATCATCGCTCCGTCATGGAGGGGCGTGCCAGAATAAAAAATAGATTGTAATAATTCAGTCGTAATTTGTCCGCCAGAGGGAATACCCGTACTGATAAACTCTTCTAAAGCGTCATTTCCTTCCAATACAATTAAAGCTCCTGTCTTACTTTCCGCCATGGCCTCAATAGCATGGAGCAGTTCCGAGAGAACCTGTTCCGCAAAGCCATCGCGCAACACTTGCGCCATGCCAATCCCGCGTCCGGTTCGTTCAATGAAATGGCGCAGTTGGGCTTGAAAAATTATTGGGGTGGCAATCAATAACCCGACTAAAACACCCCGTACTAACCAATCAAAGACGGGCAAGGGTAGGATACTGGTTAAAATGAAGAGGGCTACCCCAAAAATTAACACTTCCCGTAACATATAGGCAGCGGCACTGCGGCGGATGAGGGTCAGGAGAAGGTAGAACGCCCCCGTAACTAATAGTAAATCTATTTTGCCTAAAATGGTTAGGCTGGTGAACATGAAGTGGATTTGGTCATAAATGGGTTGTAAGGGTATCATGAAAAGTTACCTAATGAAATAAAATAAATTCTGAAATACTATCCTACTGCAAGATGATTAAAATTATGCTATACTGCGTTTTAAATGAAAACTACACTTTTGGCATAGGAGTCGGCAATTATTTGCGGGCTGTCCACAAAGGATTGCGGACTCCTAATGGTCATCATAAAAGTGTAAGTCTCAAACGAAATGCAGTATAATAAGGTTTAGGAGCTATCAATTTTACTCCCTTCCAAGTGAAATAAACCAGAGTCTTGAGGAGTGATACACGCCCTCGTGTATCACCATTAGCACGAGGGCGTGTATCACTCCTCAAAATTGAACTCTCGCATTTTACGCAAGGAAGGGAGTAGGTCGCTATTATTACTCATTTTGATAGTTATTGCTTCACACCTAGGGAATAAAATAAATTTTTGCGCTCTTTGCGTCTCTGCGTTAAAATTCCCGTTGTGTTACTTAATATAATAAAAATAGGCAACATGGCTTATTATGTCGCCTATTTTTGTATCTAATTATTACAAAATTAGCGCGTCGTGGTGATGATTAACGGCCAGGTAATTTGATTGCTGAGGTTGAGCGTATCCGTTACCATTAGTGTGACGGAATATTGCCCTGTCAGGACATACGTATGAGAAATCACCGCGCCCGTTCCTGTGATTCCATTACCGAAATTCCACCGCCAATCCTTTAAGAAACCGTTAGGCGAGTAAGATTGCGTGCCGCTAAACCAAATGGTTTGGCTTATCATAGCGGTTGACGGCGCATAAATAATCGCCACGGGCAAGGGAAAAACCTGCATAAACGTTGTGGTGCTATTCGTAGCTCCTTGATTATCCGTTACGGTTAAGATAACGGGGTAACTGCCCGCAACCGTGTAAACATGAGTGACGATTGCGCCATAACTCAGGTTGCCACCCCCAAAATTCCAGCTATAGCTGATGACGCTGCCATCTTTATCAAACGAATTTAGCCCACTTAACGGGACGATTGCCCCAACGGTGGTAGTTAAGGGACTGCTAATTATCGCTGTTGGTAGCAAATTGGTCACGGGTATGGGCGTGGCAGTGTTGGTCGGTTCAAATTCTATGGGGGGGCCGTCAGGCAATGTAGTCGGGTAAATATTAATTAATGTTGGGCTGCTTGTTGGGGTGGTGAAGGGCATGGGTGTGTTGGTGGGTTCTTCTACAGGTGTTCCGGGCAGTTCAGTTGGGCGAACTTCTGCTGTTATAACTAATGTTGGGCTACTTGTAGGGGTCATGGAGGGTGTGGGCGTGCTGCTAGGTATGGGAGTCCTGCTTGACGTACTGGTGGCGGTCGGGGTGTTAGTCGCTGTGGGGAGTGGGGTATTGGTGGCGGTGGGGGTGGGAATAGGCGTGTTAGTCGGCGCAGCGGTGGCCGTTGGGATAGGGGTATTTGTGGGCGTGGCGGTTGGCTGACCGATGCGGTCAATTTTGAACCAGATGGCTGCCTCACCCTCATCCTCAAAATAGTCTATTTTAACTTTATGTTGACCCTCCAAATACGTTTCGGCATAATAAACATCATTACCATTGTTCACCTGCCACTCATTGATGACTCGTTCGTTATCTAAATAAACCCGCACCCCGTCATCGGCACTGACATAGAAGCGATAAATTCCCGCTTTGAAAGTAATGTTTCGTGTCCAGATAGCCGAGAAATTATTAGTCGGAATTTCGCTAGCAGGACTCCCCTTACCCCAATTGAAATTAATCTCTTCGTCATTTCGTTTGATTTTGGGCTGCCCATCCAGGTGGTCATTCGTCCAATATTCGCCGCGCCAATCAGGAAAATGGTCAGTCGTAGGGGTGGCGGTATCAACGACAATGGGTGTCGGTAAGTTAATTTTTTCCCACCGTAATTGAATCAGGGCATCGCCTTGATGTTCGTAATATTCCAAGCGCAAAGTATGCTCACCACCTGAGAGCTTAACCTCTCGGATAATTTCCCGTTTGCCGCCATCACGCCACTCGTCCACAATCAGGGTATTATCAATGAAGAGCCGCGCTCCGTCATCTACCGTTATAACAAAGCGATAATAGCCCGCCTCAAAAGGCCAACCGCGCGTCCAACGGGCTGAGAAATCATCACGCGGGAATTTTTTGGTAGGTGCGCCATCTTGCCAATTGAAATCAATCGTTACATCATTGCGGCTGAACGTGGGCGCGCCACTTAGTGTCATATTAGCGAAATAATCGCCGCGCCAATCGGAAATAAGGATGGGCGTGGGTATGGGCATATTTGTGGTGGGAACGGTGGTCGCCGTTGGTGGAATCGGTGTCGTGGTTGGGGGTACTGGTGTGGGTAGCGCAACAATAGGCAAATTGTTTGTATTTTGCGCTGAAACGTAATCTGCGGCCACCCAGCCCTGGCCATCAGGGGCCGCCGCAAAAAGAATTTGCCACCATTGGCGGTCAGGGCTGACCCCAATCGTAACGGCAGTATGCTCGGCGGGCAGTAGCCCCACAATCTCGGTTTGGGTGCTGGGGCCGCGCCTGACGTTAATGTCTGTAATGGCTATCACTAGAGGCACTGGGTCATTAGGGCGACTGGTCGGCGGTGCGGTCACGATAACGGGCGGCGGTGGCGTAAAATTGGCCTCGGCGGTAGGAGGGGGGCTAGTGGTTACGGCCATGAGGGTGGCGGTAGGCAAAACCTCAACCCCAGAACCGTTGAGGCTAAAGATGGCTTGGGTAGCCATTTGCCCGTCATCTGTTTGCGCGCCGATAATCCAAGCGGCGGCATTTTGTTCCTGCGGTTGGCTGGTGATGATGAAACCAAGTGTAAATTGCCCACTCGCATCACTCAGCCCACTGGCAATCGGGCGAGGCATGACACCACTCACGCCTAAAGCGGTTTGGTAGACCATAATGGCGCGGTTGGGTAACCAATTCGTCCCATGTAGGGTGACGAAACTGCCCACTGGCCCATAATTAGGGTCAAGTTGTAAGGTGGCGGGCAAATTATTGCTTATTATATTCGTTTGGCTTTGGGAGACATAGACCACAATGGCCGCGACCCACAAAGCCAGTACCACTAGGGCCGTAATAAAACCCATGATGAGTAGTTTCATGTTATTTGAGTTTGGGTCATTATATGAATTTCGCATAGAAAATTACCTATTATACTCCATTTCGTTTGAGACTTACACTTTCATATTAACAATCTGGAGTCCGCAATTCTTTGCGGGCTGTCCGCAAATGATTGCGGAC
>JAIFLK010000004.1 GCA_020049115.1 Chloroflexota bacterium
ATGGTCAGACAGGAATGTCTGACCTACCAACGGTGGAACAGACATTCCTGTCTGTTCGGATATACTAATAATTAAATGAACGGTGTACTACTACAAAAAGGGTATTTTGGAGTGCAACGTCTAAAACCGTTGCTCTCCAGATGTGCTGACTGGCTGAAAGACTGACTAGCTGACCATCTGCATGTTATCAATCAAGCGCACTTTGCCCATAAAAACTGCCATCGAAAAGAGAGCCGTTTGCTCAAGGGTTTCTAGTTCCATGAGCGTATCAGGGTGAGTAATGCTTATGTAATCAATGCGGGCGAGGGGCGCGGCTTGAATGACCACCGTCATCATTTGGCGCAGGTGGTTGGCCGAGCGTTCACCCTGCTCAAACGCGGCTTTGGCGGCGGAGAGGGCTTGATATAAACATGTGGCCTGTTGGCGGGCTTCAGGCGTGAGGTTGACATTACGGGAACTCATGGCAAGGCCGTCAGCTTCGCGTAAGGTGGGGCAGCTAATGACAGTCAGGTTAAAATTCAAATCCTGCACCATGCGCTTAATAACGGCGACTTGTTGGGCATCTTTTTGCCCAAAATAGGCGCGGTGGGGCTGAAAGACATTGAACAATTTCGCCACTACCGTTGCCACGCCGCGAAAATGGCCTGGGCGGGCCGCGCCTTCTAAGACTTGCGTCACGGTTTCCACCGTAATATAAGTTTGATATTCGGGTGGATAAACCTGCTCTGGCGTGGGAGTCCAGATTAAATCAGCCCCCGCCGCTTGTAACATGGCCAGGTCGCGCTCAAGATTGCGCGGGTAGACGGCTAAATCTTTGGGGTCATTAAATTGCGTCGGGTTGACGAAAATGCTCACCCCGACGCGGTCATTTTCTTGGCGGGCGCGTTCTACCAGGCTAATATGCCCTTCGTGTAGATAGCCCATTGTTGGCACTAACCCCCAACTCAACTGCGGGTCAGCCCAACGGCTTTGGCGAATATCGGCAATATTGTTATATATGTTCATGGGAAGTCGGTCAGCGTGTCAGCTATTCAGTCGGTCAGCTTGTCAGCGTTCAGTTAGTCAGCTTTTAAAACCACCCGTAAATAAATCGGGGAGTTAGGTTAGGAGTCCGCAATTATTTGCGGGCTGTCCGCAAAGGATTGCGGACTCCACTTTCCCATCACCTAATAATTTACAGGTGGTTTTGAATTTTTAGCTGATGGCTGACTGACACGCTGACAAGCTAAATGCTGACTAGCTAATGGCTGACAGGCTGAACGCGGGACGGCGACCAGCCTCCTTCGCGTGGACGAGATGTAATAATCGTTCATTGACGGGGGTTGGTACGCCGAGCCGTTGCCCAAAGCGGACGACAACCCCACAAATCGCATCAATCTCCGTGGGGGCAGAACGCTTCATATCTTGCAACATAGAGGAGCGATTGGTGGCGGTGCTGCGGCAAACTTCAGCAGTGCGGCTGGCCGCGTCGCTAAAGGGCAAGCGCACCCCTAACGCGGCGGCCACTTTTGCCACCTCATTGGCGGCCGCGGACATGACCCCGCGCAAGGTTTCATCTTCCGTCAGCGCGCCGTTGGGTAGCTCTAACAAAGCGGTTAAGGGATTGATACCCGCGTTAATGGCGAGTTTGCCCCAGACAATGCTGTCAGGATTATCAACCAGTGTGGTTTCAATACTTGCCGCGTTGAATAAATCAGCTACCTCGTGTAACTGTTTCTTGCGGCTAGGGGTGAGGGCTAAATAGGTTGTGCCAAACCCCGCATGGCGCAATTGCCCTGGGGCTAAAATGGTTGCGCCTTGCGCCGTTACGCCGAGGGTAGTGCGTTTTTTGCCGATAATTGTGACTAATTCTTCTAAATTACCTAGCCCATTTTGCAGGGTGATGGCCAGGCCGTTAGGCCGTAATATTTTGGCAACCTGTTGCGCCACTTTTGCGGTTTGGTGACTTTTTACTAAGACGAGGGCAATATCGGCGGGCGGCATCTCCCGTAAATTGTTGGTGACGGCTAACATGTGGTGCGATTGTGTGCCGTCAGGTTGAGTAACGGTCAATCCTTCGTGGCGCAGAGCTGCAATTTGCTCAGGCCAATTGCCAAAGAGGGTGACATGGGCAAGCGAATCGAGCCGACTGCCAAATAAAGTTCCCATGGCCCCAATACCAAAAATTGCGATGTTTAACATGATAGTGATGAGTTATGAGTGATGAGTAGAGACAAGGCATGCCTTGTCTCTACTTATTACTAGTTAAAAATTGATTCCATTCCTCTTCGGTGATTTTGAAACTATGGGCTTCGGTGGGAAAAGTGCGTTGCTCAACTTCGTCGCGATAGCTGCGGAAGGCGGTTAAAGTGGCCTCGCGCAGATTGGTATATTGCTTCACAAATTTCGGCGTGAAACGGTCATATAACCCTAGCACGTCATGAAAAACCAATACTTGCCCGTCACAACCCACGCCCGCGCCAATGCCAATGGTGGGGATGGTGAGTTTTTGGCTGATATAAGTGGCGACGGTGGCGGGGACGGCCTCTAAGACAATGGCGAAACAGCCACAATCTTGTAATAATAAGGCATCTTCGAGCAAATGTTTGGCGGCGGCGGCAGTTTTAGCTTGCACTTTGAAGCCGCCCAATTTGGTGGCGGTTTGGGGCGTTAAACCCAAATGTCCCATGACGGGTATGCCTGCGGCCACAATGCCGCGCACCGCGTCCTCAACCTCACGGCCACCCTCTAATTTGACCGAGTCCATGTTGGCTTCCTTAAGAAAGCGACCCGCGTTATGAATGGCCTCGGTGCGGCTGACTTGGTAGGACATGAAGGGCATGTCGCCGACTAAAAAGGCCCGTTTTGTTCCCCGCGCGACGGCGCGACTATGATGTAACATTTCGTCCATGGTGACGGAAACGGTGTTGGGATGACCTAACACCGTCATGGCGAGGGAGTCGCCGACGAGCGTTAGGTCAATGCCTGCTTCATCTACCAACACCGCGCCAGGGTAGTCGTAGGCGGTGAGCATAGTAATGGGTTGCTGATTTGTTTTTTTTTGTTGCAAATCTAAAATGGATACTTTCGGGGTCATCTTATTGTTCTCCTAGCAAACAAAAAACCTCACGATAATTATCGCGAGGTTTAGATAGTCCGAAATGACAAATAGCAATGATGACTCTATTAATCTTTGCTAATATTTGCCGTCTCGGCCTCTGTGGGTCCAAGCGACTACTTTTTTTAAGCTAACATCTTCATTGACGTAAGTTCACTGCTGGATGCACAGTCAGCGACTGAAAGTATTATAGCATGGGGGGAGAATATCGCCAATTATATTTAGGATTTTTGCTTGTGGAGTCCAAATCTTTAGATTTGACTGCCCAAGCTAACAAATCTAAAGATTTGGACTCCACAAATTGCCTCTTGACAAACGATAATTTGTGTGTTATACTTTTGCAAACGCTTGCAAAAAAATGGATGATTAACTGATTTACCTTAGGACTTACGCAAAAGCTAAGTCTACCCACCTTACCCGACATCGGAGGGGGATTTTGCGCCCTCTCCTACGTAGGAGAGGGTTGGGGTGAGGTGTTTGCGTAAGTCCTACTTTTGACTATTAAAAGGTAATTCAATCAATTCTTACAGGCTATTTTTTTGAACAAAAATTGCAAGCGTTTGCAATATAAGATGGTAGGATTAAAAGGAGGTATATTCCACATGGGTCAACCAAATGATGGCCTAAAAGATATAACTATTATTGATATTGCTCAAGAAGCAGGCGTGTCTTATTCCATGGTGTCACGGGTGGTGAATAACAAGGAACATGTAAAGCCTGAGAAACGCGAGCGCGTATTACAAGCTATGGCGCGCTTGGGCTATGTGGCGAATCAGCAGGCGCGGAGTTTGGCGGGCGGGCGGTCTAACGTGATTGGCTTGTTGGTGCGGGATTTGACGACGGGTTACACGGGCGAAATTATTCGCGGGATTGATTTGGAGTTGACGGCCCAGCAATATGACTTAATGCTTTATACCACGCACAACCGTAAAACGCGGGAAATGGTGCATGTGACCAGTATTGTGCGGGGATTAGCCGATGGCTTGCTGATAATTTTGCCAACTCAGCCTGAGTCATATATCAATACATTACGTCAACGTAACTATCCCTTTGTGTTGATTGATTATCAAGGCCAAGATACCGAAGACCTTACGGTGGTGTCCGCTAATCAGCAAGGGGCATACCAAGCCATGCAATATTTGATTGAAGCGGGACATCGACGGATTGGTTTTATTACGGGGACATTAGAAACCAGCGCGGGAACGGAACGTTTGGCGGGATATAAAGTGGCTTTAGCGAATTATGGCTTGCCGATTGACCCAACGCTTATTCAAGGGGGTGATTTTTTGCAACCGAGTGGTTATCAAGGGGCGCAAAAATTGTTAGATTTAGAAGTGCCGCCCTCGGTCATTTTTGCTTCAAATGATGTGCAAGCCTTTGGGGTTATGGAGGCCGTGCGTGACCGAGGATTACGTATTCCGCAAGATATGTCCATTGTGGGCTTTGATGATATTCCCCAAGCCACCCAAGTTCATCCCCCCTTAACTACCATCCAACAACCTTTAGAGGACATGGGGCGAGTGGCGACACGGTTGTTAATCCAACGATTACAAGACCCCCATGTTAGTCTCGCCAGTGTTGTTTTATCTACAAAGTTGGTTATTCGCCAATCTAGTGGACTGTTCATTTAGTTTTTAGTACATGGTCAGACAAGAATGTCCGACCTACCAACGGTAGAACAGACATTCCTGTCTGTTCGGATATACTAAAAATTAAGTGAACAATCCACTAGCCAGCCCCTTAGTGGTTAGTTTTAAAAATAATATGAAGCTAGCACTTTCTTTCCTATGTCCCTCACGGCGTTTATTTAGCCTAACAAAAAGTCCCCAAGATAACTCACTTGGGGACTTTTTGTCATTACAGCTTTTTAGCTGACCGCTTCCATATACGCCTCAATCGGCGGGCAGGCGCAGACCAGATTGCGGTCGCCGTAGACGTTATCCACGCGACCGACGGGCGGCCAGAACTTGCCCTGTTTAACCCAGGCCGTTGGGAAGGCCGCTTGTTCACGCGAGTACGGGCGATTCCACTCCGCAGCCGTAATCATGGCGGCGGTATGGGGCGCGCCTTTCAGTACATTATTATCATGGTCAACCTCGCCCCGTTCAATGGCGCGGATTTCTTCACGAATTGTTATCATGGCTTCACAAAAACGGTCTAACTCCGCCAGCGATTCGCTCTCGGTAGGTTCAATCATGAGCGTGCCAGGGACGGGGAAGGACATGGTGGGCGCATGGAAACCGTAATCTATCAACCGTTTGGCAATGTCATCCACTTCGACAAAGGCTTTCAAGGGGCGTAAATCTAGGATACATTCATGCGCCACGCGGCCATGTTGCCCTTTATAAAGCACAGGGTAATGGGGTTCTAGCCGTTTGGCGATGTAATTGGCGTTAAGAATGGCGATTAAGAATGGCGACTTTGGTGGCTTCAGTCAAGCCTTCGCTGCCCATCATGGCAATGTAAACGTAAGAAATTGGCAGAATACTAGCACTGCCCCAGGGCGCAGCCGATACCGCCGAGACCCCTTGCGCGCCACCGACTCCCGCCACGACGGAATGTTGCGGCAGGAAGGGCGCGAGATGCGCCGCCACGCCGATTGGCCCCATGCCTGGGCCGCCGCCACCGTGAGGGATGCAGAAAGTTTTATGTAAATTCAAGTGGCAGACATCCGCCCCAATATTGCCAGGGCTACAGAGGCCAACTTGGGCGTTCATGTTCGCGCCGTCCATGTACACCTGTCCGCCGTGTTCGTGGATAATTTGGCACATTTCGACAATGCCTGCTTCAAACACACCGTGCGTGGAGGGATAAGTGACCATGAGCGCGGCCAAATTTTGGCTGTGTTGCTCGGCCTTGAGGCGTAAATCAGCTAAATCAATATTACCATTGTTATCACACGCCACCACCACGACATTCATGCCCGCCATCACTGCGCTGGCGGGGTTCGTGCCATGCGCCGAACTGGGGATGAGGCAAACCTGACGATGTGTTTCACCGCGAGCGAGGTGATAGGCGCGAATGGTCAGTAAGCCCGCGTATTCGCCTTGTGACCCCGCGTTAGGTTGTAAGGAAACCGCCGCAAAACCCGTAATTTCGCATAACCAAGCCTCTAGCTGTTTGAACATGGCTTGATAGCCCGCCGCTTGCTCAAGGGGCGCGAAGGGGTGAATTTGGTTGAACTCAGGCCACGTTACGGGAATCATTTCGGTGGTGGCGTTGAGTTTCATGGTGCATGAGCCGAGGGGAATCATGGCGTAAGCTAATGACAGGTCACGGGCTTGCAGGCGATAAATATAACGCAACATTTCCGTTTCGGAGTGGTAGGTATTAAAAACGGGGTGGGTTAAAAAGGGGCTAGTCCGTTGATGTGTGGGCGGATAGTTGAGGTTGATTTGCGCGGCTAAGGTTTCTACTTTGGACTGACCGCCAAATATCGTAATAAGCTGTTGCAATTCATTGACGGTTGTGGCTTCATCTAATGAAATACCAATCGCCCCTTCATTATATTGGCGGAGGTTAAAGTGATGTTCTTGCGCTAATGTTACTAATTGTT
>JAIFLK010000246.1 GCA_020049115.1 Chloroflexota bacterium
TAGATGAAGCCGCGACCTTAGACGAGTTACAACAGATTGCAACCACCTCACCCAAAATTTACGCCGTCTATTGGGCCACCCAACAAGCTGACCCAAGCGGTTTGATAGAGAATTGGCTCAATCAGCAGCTCTACAAGGCCACCGACCAATGGTATGGCAATGTGCGGCTGGTGAGTTATGCTCGCCCTGCTGTTAATCAAACCTGGCAGCCTGTTCATTATCAGTGGCAAAATATTACCCTGACCCATTATAGCCTAATTAGCTCCACCATGACCCCAGGCGATATTTTACAGGTGGCTTTGCATTGGCAGATGACTGCGCCATTGACTGCCAATACGACCATATTTATGCAGCTATTAGATGAAGCGAACCACCTCGTGGGGCAGCGAGACGCGCCTCTTAAAACCTTTAAAACCTCACAGGTTTGTATAAACCCAATCACCACCACTGAGGGCATTTTCCTTGAGCCTGGCACGCCGCCTGGTCGTCATCGTTTTATCATGGGGCTATATGATAGCCAAACGGGGCAGCGTTTGCGCGTAGCCAGTGGCGCAGATTTCGTTGAGTTAAGCGAAATTACGTTAATCGCCTCGCCCATGCCATTGCCTGCCGAAGCCTTTCATTGGCAGAATATATCTGACCAATCGTTAGGGGCAGTCACTTTGCGCGGCTATGACCGCTATAAACTCGGCCATCGCTCTGACCCTGACACGCCGCTGCATCCTGGCGACCCCATGAGCGTGGTCGCTTATTGGCAACTCACGCAGCCTTCGTCTACCATAACGTCAGAGTTGACCCTGCAAATCATTGACTGGACAGGCCAAGCCACGCCCATTGAATTGACTGCCCCTCTCGCGGGCGTGAATTATCCTCTTAATCAATGGCAACCCAACGAAATTGTGCGGGCGCAATATGAATTATTTTTAAGTAATCTTACGCCAGGGTTATATCGGTTGCAATGGCAATGGCAGGAGCAAACGGCCATGAGTGCGCCATTTCGGGTGGAGGGCAATTAAAATGAAAAAGATATAACAAAAAACACCTTCGCTATAAAAGCGAGGTGTTTTTTTATTGTTGGCAGATAAAATTATTTATTTAACGTTATACATTAAATAAATTGGGATAAACCGAAAAGGACAACCAACATCGCTACTGCTACAATTAATATGTTACGAACTTCCGTGTAAACATAAAAATATTCAGTGGTCAAATCAGTGGTTTGAGTTGGCGAAGCTACATTAAAAGTGGTTTTTGCCCCACTAGTTGCAGCGACTGGTTTTGTAAGCATGGCGGGGTTGAAAGTGCCATTAGCCATTTGTTTTTCGGTTTCTAAACGACGTTCTCGACGAGTGGTTCTTGTTTTAGCCATAAAAAAGTAAGGGAATTAGGAATTAGGAATTAGGAAATTCTAATTGGTAATTCCTAATTCCCAATTCCTAATTCCCATTATAATCGTAGTTGCTTTATTCTGCCAATTCTGCAATGACCACTAAGCGTTGGGTGTCAATTAAATAGGGGTAACAAGTTTGTAAGGTCGCCACTGGCTCAGTGGTGGGCAACATGACCTCAACCTCAGTGGGTGAGATAATGCGTTTTTGTTTCACGATATATCGAAACTTCTGCTCACCTGCGTAGATAAAATAGTCATCGCCCTCTTCCAGTTTATCCAAATAGCGAAATATTTCGCCATAAATATCGTTGTGTGCCGCCAGATAAATATTGCCGCGCTCGCCAGGGTTAGCACTGCCAGGCAAATGGCCGACCCCTTTCTTCAAATCTTCCCAAGCCACGCCCGCCACAATGGGCGCATCTATATTAATTTTGGGGATAACCAGGCGAGTGGGTGATTGCGGACTTGTTTCAACAGCTAACATGGCGGGGGCATTGGGGCGATTGGGCTGCACCCATTTTTGCAAATGAAGCGGCACATCAGGCAACGCCCCATCTGGCGAGGTTGGTGGGGTATGTCCGCCAGGCAAGCGCACTAGGGCAATGGGCGGGACGGCGGTGGGGGCGACGGGCTTTTGTTGCGCTACGACACTTTGTTGGGCGAGGGCGGCCTCCGTATTAAGCTCTTGTAAGCTGAAATAGGCCGAGCCAATTACGCCAAACAAGGTTAATAAAGCTAACACTTCCACCGACAATAACACCCTATCCAGGAATTTGGAACGGGGTTTGGCGGGGCTGCGTCGCCATAGCCCCCAAAATTTTTGTTTAGCAGTGGGAATGGCTTGCATCACGTTAGTGGCGGAGGCTTTAGGGGAAACCACTTTTTTACTCACGCGCGCAGGTATTTCCGCTTCTAGCAACGCCTCACTCACGGCATGTCCCTGTTGCGATAGCTGCTGAAATCGCTCAATCCGCGACTCCCGCCGCTTGAGGCGCAGCAGCTGCTCTAACTCTTCAACGGATAAATTATGTGCGCTACGGCGAGTTAACATGGGAAAATTAGGAATTAGGAATTAGGAATTAGAGTTTTCTAATTCCTAATTCCTAATTATTATGTCTACTACATTATGTAAATGTCATTGTAGTGAGTTAGGCGATTTTGTCAAACAGTCTCAGTCTATCAAGATTCTGTGAGGGTAGTCATCCGATAACTTATAGTTATCGGATGACTAAAGGCTAAAGTTGCCCTGTTTGCAAAAAGAGTTTCAGGCGAGGCCAACGATACCAGCGAGATTGACGAGTGAGCCATGACAGCCAGCCTATCGCTGCTAATTCGGTGAGCCAAACGTGGGGGTAATGGGTGATAATGTCGAGGTAAACACGGAGCATGGCTTCGGGCGAGTTCATGAATTTATATCGCCAAAAGACCGTTCCGCCATACAACGGCCACCAAAAGGTTTCGGTGTGAAACCACATGCGGTCAGCAATGAGGTGGCCGTTAAAGGCGAGGGTGTAGGGGAGAACTTTGGGGAAAAAGAGGAGAGTAACAATAAGTAACGCGATATGAAGTAATAAACTGTGGCAAACATTTTGGCTGGAATTGGATTGTGGAAATGCTAAAATGGCTAAAGGCTTGTCAATCAGGTCAGGCAATAAGGCCGCAACTGCCAACAGCCGATAATCGCATTGTTTATTAAGCAAACGGGCAACGCCCCACGTTACTGCAACATGACCAGGTGGCATCATCGTGAAATAAACAGACCTACAAGGTTTCAAAAACCTTGCAGGTCTAACCTAAAATTACTTTTCTAACACCTGAATCTGCGTCAGCCAAATGCGGTTGTCGGAAATGGGCGAGGCGGCACTATAAATGGGCAGCCGTTGCACGGTGGCCGCGTCATACATGCCCACAAACAGGTCATATTTCCAGGCGGGGGCGTGTTTTTCCATTGGCACCGTGTGATGGTCGGCAATAATTTCGCCTGGCAACCAACCACTGGTGGCGGAGGTGCCTTGCACGGGCAGGCTGTCCCATTGGCCGCGCATCAGTTTATCGGGGCCAACGGCGTGGATGAAAACGGTGTAATTGGCGGCGGCAGGGGTTAAACTGCGCCAATAAAGCGTAATGCCGAATTTTTCATTGGCGGTGCTTACGCTGGCGTTATCCAATTTGAAGCCAACCAATTCAATTTCATTATTGAGTGTGGCAGCAACGGGAGTGACATTTTCAGGTAACACATAATTGCGCTCAACTGCCTCAACCGTAATAATCGCTAATTGCACATCTGGCCCAATAGCCTCGCCATTGGTCGGGTCAAGCAGCCGCACCATGAGAGGATATTGACCTGGCGGGGCGTAGGCAGAGGCGCGGAAGCGATAAGCCGCGCCGATAACGGTATGTTTCGCCCATTGGGAGGTCGGGTAATTTTTGGAGAGGCCACTTTCATACACAATATAACGGTCATCTTTTTGGGTCGTCGCGCTGACATTCTTAAGGGTACGAACCGCTTGGCCTTTGGGGGCTTGCAACCAAAATTGGACTTGATAATCACGGTCAAGCGGTTGGTTAGCTTGCCAAAAAATTTTGCCGTTCATCTCTGCGCCAGGGGTGAGTGTTACGTCATTGTAATTATGTCCCACAAGGGTTAGCGGCTGATTGATGGCCGTCATGAGACGGTGCGGTACATTAACATCATTTACATTAGGTTGAGTTTTGGCGGGGGTGAGCGTGATTTGCCCGATATTTTTGGCAATGCCATAGGTTTGCCCCGTAACGAAATCATACAAACCGACCTCTAAATGGTATTTGCCTGGCGGGGTGGCGGGGTCAATCGGCAAGCGATATTCGTCACGAATGACAAACCCTGGCCGCCAACGGTCAGGTCGCCATAGCCCTGCCAAAATCAGGCGGTCAACTTTGCCCCACACATGGCCGTCTTCATCTAATAACCGAATATAAACATTATGCTCACCTGGCACTTTGCTAATGGTTTGCCAATGCAGCGTGATGGGCAACCCTGGCGCATGGTCACTGAAAACGGGCGGCGATTTTGACTCACTTACTTTGGCCTGCCCCACAAAGGCATCGGCGGCAAACGTTTGCTGGTTGACATCTACGCCTAACAAATTGGCTGCGCCACCTAAAATCGTGCCAACGGGAAACATGTAACTATTCGTAGGTTCTGAACTTAAAATCGGCCCGCCATAAATCCAGGCATATTCGACCCCGCCAATTTTTACAACATCTAACGGTTGGCGTTGATGGAAATATTCCAAAATCTCTTGGCTAGGGAAGCCGCGCTGGGCTTGGTTGATGTAAAAAACGGTGTAAGGGCTGTATAACGCGGCGTTAATATCGGATAAATCAACGGTGCGGCCTTGATAATAGGGCGAAAATTGACTGCTATACCATGAAGCCACTTGTTCGGGACGGCCTTTTGTTATGTCATTGAGATGACGAGCCGCCGTATCTAAGCCCTCGCCCCAACCGATATTAAGATAATGTTGCGCCATTTGACCACCGCCTAACAAGGGATTAAAGTAGGCCAAATAGTAAGGGTGATACATTAAGATAGCCGTTATTTGGGCTAAAATCACCCCGCCTAACAAACGGCCTGGGGTACTGTTTTTCTTGGTTAAGTAAAATCTAGCGATACGTAGACGTAATATTTGGCGAATGAGCCACGTGGCAAACCACCATAACCCTAACGCGGCTAATAAACTTGTGGCGAAGAAAACGGGTAAAATGTAGCGGTCGCCACGACGGGAAACCATAGAAATGGGGCCGACAAATAAAATGACATAGAAAACTAGGGCAATCACTAAAGGTAATTTCTCGGCGACCCAGGGCCGTAAGGTCATTTTGCGTAATAAATTAATCCCACTCCAAATAATCATGCTGAGGGCTAACAAAACGCCTACGGTGGTTAACGGGGTCAGGTGAAATGGTAATACAAAGAAATAGTAATAGGGACTTTGGTCGGTCATGCCGCCGCCCCAAAATACGCCTGTGGTGGGGTGTGCGCTACGGTTGACACTTTGCAGGTTGCGGACAATCCAATTTATAACGAAAAATGGCTGACTCCACATGCTCGGCCA
>JAIFLK010000376.1 GCA_020049115.1 Chloroflexota bacterium
TTCATGCTCGTTTCAGCCTTAAGCATGTTGGTTTATATCTTACGTATACCAAACTATCCCTATTTGCTCTTGTCAGGTGTCTCCGCAGGGTTAGCCCTACTATCAAAAACAACATCATTATTTTTATTTCCATTTGTGGGGTTAATTTTTGTAACCATAATAATACAACAACGGCATGAATCAATCGTGGTTGTCAAAAAAATTATTCCCGCAGGTTTATTATGGTTGATCTTTGTAAGTCTAACAATTTATGATGTCTGGCCTGCGATGTGGCTCTCTACGGCTCAAACGGTGGGTCTCATGAAGAATATGTTGCAAACGTATGCTAATAATCCACATCAAGAAGGGGTGTTTTTCTGGGGTGAGTCGACTCAAAACCCTAGTATTCTGTACTATGTTTTTACCATCCTTTTCCAAATGCCCCCTATCACCGTTATCGGCATAGGGGCGGTTATCAGCATGGTTGTCAGCCATTTTTGGAAACAGCCGCTTGAAAAAACAGGATTTACCACGATATGTTTACAAATATGTTATATTGTGGCCTTTATCATCAGCTTAAATTTCGGCGAGAAGAAACAGCTACGGTATGTGTTACCCGCCATGTTAATGTTGGACGTAATAGCCGCATGGGGATTACATGAATTGCTGACTCGTATCATATCAAAATATTTAAGACTACATTTTTCAGCCTACTTAATTATTATTACAATAATCTTAGCCATCATCACCCTGCCCCATCACCCCTATTACTTAACCTATTACAATCCCCTCATGGGCGGCGGAAACATCGCTACAAAAATGATAACCGTTGGTTGGGGAGAAGGGCTTGATGAAGCGGCTCGTTATCTGAATACGCTACCCCATGCAGAAAAGTTACAAGTGGCAACTTGGTTAGCCGTTCCATTTGCCCCTTATTTTAAGGGAAATACATTGTTCTATTTAGATGACAGCGCGTTAGCCTTAGCCAGTGATTATGTAGTGCTTTATCGCTCTGAAATTCAACGGAACTATCCTAACCCTGAATTACAAACATACCTTCGCACTCATAATACCCTAAACAAAGTCATTCAGGTGCATGGGATTGATTATGCTTGGGTTTATCAAATGCAACCCATAACTCCTGTTCATGGTGAGGGTATGCTAGGGTATCGCTTTTCAGCTGCCGAAATTAATGCAGGTCAGGCTCTAACCATGACTATTTATACTCAAGGGCTTTATAATACAGAACCATTAGTAATACAGATGCTAGATAGACAAGGAGTAATGGCCTTTGAAACAGAAATAGCGTTAGACAAAAGTTCTGATGACCATATCAGAGCCAGCCAGCATGAGATTATCATTCCAAAAACAATCTCAACAGGGATTTATTGTCCTGAAATATTGCCCCATGCTAAGGCGTTTGAGGCAGAAATTTCGGGTCAATGTAGTCAATATCGTCCTCAAACCCATCAAAATTGTGTTCAAATATATCAAGGAGATAAGTAATGAAATCTGCAAAAATAACGAGTAATTTAGTAATACTATTTTTAGTTACCATATTTTTAGTGAGTTTTTCGGCGCAAGGGTTCAATGAAACCACCCGCGCCGAGGCCGCCAGAGAGTCTCAACAGCTACCAAGCGGAAGTGGTGGGATAGAATATTATACCATATCGGGCTACGTCAGAACCAATACAGGTACGGCTGTATCAGGCGTAACCGTTTCTAATGGGGCTGGACGAACTACCACCACCAGTAGCACTGGTTATTATATTTTTAGTAGTTTAATTGCTGGTAGTTACACCATCAGACCAACGAAACTTAACTACACCTTTTATCCCACTACCCTTACAGTTTATGTACCATCAAGTAAAACCAATCAAAATTTTGTGGGCTATTATGAATCAGGTGGTTCTGGTAATATGCCAACTTCTACGCCTACGTCAACCGCAACCAAAACCCCCATTCCGACAGCTACTCAGACCCGTCCCCCAACCATGACTCCCACCAAAACGCCAACAAAAAACCCTACACCCACATACACGCCAACACCTACAAAAACCCCTACACCCACATCTACACCTACCGCGACACCTCAACCCGTCTCAAAAGTGATAACCTCATTAGGTGGTCAATTCACCTCAAATGATACCTTAAGTAGCACCTCCGTTGAATTTCCACCTAATGCGGTTGATACTGATATAACCGTAATCTATGCCTATCAATCGCCACAGATAGTCTATCCTCTCGGCCATGCGAACCGTTTTTTCAGCCTAACCGTGCTGCAAAATAATCGGGTCATCACCCAATTCAACCGACCTATCACCATTACAGTCAACTATTCGGCTAACAAGGCCATCATCAAAGATAGTGCGAAACTATATTGGTTAGACGGAACAGCATGGTCTACCGTAGGAATTACGACAGTCAATCGGACAGAAACTCAACTAACCAGCCTCACTGACCATTTTACCCTATTCGCGGTATTAGGTGAAACAAATTTAACCTACTTACCTGTCATTGCCAAATAAAGACAGTAGCATGGAGAGAAAGAAATGCCTCGCAAAATAATTATCCTAATACTCATCAACATTTTCTTGGCGGCCTGCAACAGTGGCCCGTCAGAAGCGGAAATAAATGCCCGCATCGCGGCCCAAGTTCAAGCCGAACAGACCGCAGATGTTGAACTCTTTGCCGCCGTCAAATCCACGATTGATGCCGAACAAACACGCAACGCGCCCACCCTCACTCCCACGCCAACAAATACGCCCACTCCAACCCCGACACCTACCGAAGAACCTCTTGGCACCAGCAACCTGTTCATTGAGTATATCCTTGACGGCTCAGGCAGTATGTATGATACGCTGCCCGATGGCACCACCAAACTTGATATAGCTCGTAAGGTCTTGATTGAACAACTCCAAGCCTTCCATCCTGAAACCAATATTGGCCTACGGGCTTATGGGCATCGGGTCTCATGGGAACAAAATGAAGAGGAAAGTTGTAATGATATTGAACTGGTTGCCTCCGTGCAACCAGGCCAGATTGAGCGAATTGCTACCTGGCTAGATGAGTTTGACCCCAAAGGTATGACTCCCCTCGCCGAGTCGCTACAACGGGCGGTGACTGATTTGGTTTTTGAGCCGAGTCGCATTAACTCCATTGTGATGTTAACTGACGGTATTGAGACCTGTGGTGGCGACCCCTGTCAACTGGTGGCGGATTTGCAGAAACGGGGTATTAACTTTAAGCTGCATGTCATCGGCCTAGACGTGGACGAGCCAACCCGCGAGCAACTGCTCTGCATTGCTAAGGCCGCGGGCGGAGTCTATCACGATACGAAAAGTCAGCAGGATTTGGATAAAGCCTTACAGGGTATTCAAAAAGATGTGACCAAAGATGAAGTTATTGTACCCCATGGGGTTGATACGCCAACTCCCTTGCCAACGGTGACTCCAACGGAAACACCCGTGCCAACGGCTACGGCTACGGCGGTGCCGCCAGTAAGTGCCGCTGGTCGGATTGTCTATTTATCAGGCGAAACGTATCAGAATGATATTTACTCCATGAATCCTGATGGAAGTGATAAACGACAAATCACCTATAAACTCAAGACTGGTATGCCTTATGCCCCAGCTTTATCCAGAGATGGTACAAAAATTGCTGTACCAATGCGTGAGTTGACAGACCCTAAAAAACCCCCAACTTTTTGGATTAGGATTATGGACATCAATGGGAACGTGTTAAATGAGTTTTTACATCGTAACACGCCAATAGAGTCTCCTGTCTGGCATCCAAATGGACAAAATTTAACCCTTTTCTTAAGCATAGGCATGGGTGATGCTTCGTATTCGGGAGATTTATACAATGTCAGCATAGACGGAAACCAGCAACAATTAACCTTTAACCCTGAGTTGGAAAAATTCTATGCCAGTTGGGCACCTGATGGTAGCCAATTTGCTTACATGAATGGCTATCAACTCTTCATTGCTAATGCTGACGGCAGTGGCTCAAGAAAAGTGGTAGATGGTTTTGCTCGTGATGTAGTTTGGTCACCAGACGGAAGCAAAATTGCCTTTGAAAGTGGATCTACTTTAGTTAGAAATACAACTACTTTTGCCAATATGGATATTTGGGTGGTTAATCCTGATGGTAGCGAATTACGTAATATACTCAATACACCAGGTGTTTATGATGGAAGTCCTACCTGGTCCCCTGATGGCACAAAACTAGCTTTTGACTCAATAGCTACTAAAGACAATCGTGACCGTAAAGGCTCGCATATTAAGGTTGTTGATATTAACACAGGCGAAATAACTCAACTTACCAATCAGGGAGAAAACATGATGCCAAGTTGGACAAATTAGTACAAATCATGTCAGCAATATGTTTATCTCACTCTGCCACAGCTACAGTGCCTTAAGGAATCAGAATTTTATAATTGTCTCAATTTAGTTCGTAGTGACGACTTTAGTCGCTTAAACCCACTGAAGTGGGAACTACAAATGGGTTATTTATTAAATCGTTATTTCTTAAGGTTGGTACGCCACTACATCAACTAACTGCAAATAGGGAATCCGCGCGAAATGGTTGGTGTTCAGTGTGGCAACGGGGAGTCGGTGGGCTAAGGCAGTTGCGGCAATGAGTAAATCCTCTAATCCAATCAATTTGTTTTTTTGTTTGAGATAGGTGTGAAGATTTACCGCATGTCCGATACAAGCCTGGTCAATGGGTAAGATTTGAATACTACGGCTTATATTACGATAATCTTCCCGTTGTCGTTCTGATTTGAGACCTATTTCTGTTTCAAATACCGTAATAACTGAGATAACAAATTGAAAATGATCGACCATCCGATAGGTGATAGCCTTCTCTTTGTTACCTTTACGTAAATAATCATCAGCATAGATGTATCTAAAAGAACGCTTTGGGTTGCCATTGATTGATATACTCTCGTCCTTTTTCGATTTCATGAATTTCTTCTTCTGACCATTGCGAAATAGTCAACAAACTTTTTAGCCACTCTTCTTTAGAAATGGGTGGCTTAAACTCAGGCAATGGCGTTGAGGGCAACAACACGAAATCATCATCGGCGGGGTTGGGTGGCAAGATGGTAAACTCACATTTATCATCGGCGGGATGTTCCAATTCAGTTGAATGGAAACGTAAGAATTGGCGTAACTGGCTGATTAAGGTTTGTAAATCCAATTTTTGTAACTGTGTTGCCAGGTCATCGGGTAACTCTAAGGTTATGGTCGTCATAAATGCACCTCCAAATTTTAGCTGCTTGTAAATATCTAGGGGATGCGGAGTCCAAAGTCGTAGGCTTTGAGCAGTAAGACAAAGCCTACGGCTTTGGACTCCATCACCTAAAAATTTACAGGTGGAATTTTAGTGTGAGGAGAGAATTGTATAGGACTTACGCAAAAATCGCGGAGTTAGCACGCCCTCGTGCTAACAGTGACACACGAGGGCGTGTGTCACTCCTCAAAATGAACGGTTCAGTGACACACGAGGGCGTGTGTCACTCCTCAAAATGAACGGTTTTGCGTAAGTCCTATTGTAATCTAAGAAAAACGCAATGTCAAAAGATAGTTTTTTTGTCAGACTCAGTCTCAGTATATCAACATTTTGGGGAGTAGTCATCAGGTGACTAGCAGTCACCTGATGACTAAAGGCTAAAATCTTGATATACTGAGTCTCATTTTGAGAAAGCAGTAAAATTATTTCGCTTATACTGCATTTCATTCGAGAGTTACACTTTCATAGTAACAATCAGGAGTCCGCAAATGATTGCGGACTCCTATGCCAAAAGTGTAATTTTCATTTGATACGCAGTATAATAACCTAATCAAACCACAGGAGTGTTTCATCATGCAAAACAAATTGATTTTCTTAGTAATTCTATCTACCCTCGCCGTCCTAACCGCTTGCGGCGGGCCATCACCCCAGGATATCCAAGCCACCATTGAGGCGGGTATGGCCGCCACCAAAGCTGCTGAAGCCGCGAAAGCAACTGAATTTGCAAGGCAAATTTTCGCGACGCAAACCTCAGAAGCGGCCACCGTCATTGCCCAGGCCCCCACCCCTACCTCCACCCCGACCCATACACCCACCCCAAAAGCGACCGATACACCCACCTCAACCGCCACCCCTGCCAATACCGCCACCCCCACCGATACCTCAACACCCGAAGCAACGGCTACACCCAAAAATACCGCCACTCCCGCGAACACCCCTACGCCACTCCCTCCCACCGCCACGCCAACCTCTGCCTACAACTGGGTGCAAGTGGCTGACTCCTCGGCTGATTTCCCTGGCCCCATTCAAGACCGTAAATGGTGGTATTTGTGGTCGGAAGGGCGACGTAATTTCTTTTGGCAAGATATGCAAGAAATGCCAAACTCTTGTTATAAATCACCCAATGAGATGAAAATTGAAATCTGTCGTGATACGATGACCTTCGACCCGCATGGAGATGGGACATTGCAATGGAAAGCTCAAGAGGGCGGCACTTATCTATTTGAATGGCAGGCCGAAGATGAACAAGCCTTACAGTTTTGGCAACATCTGGATTATAAGGGTAGTTCTGGGCCAGGCCCAGAACTACCTTACAGCTTTATTGCCGAAAATGTGACTCAATGGGAACTTTTCTTTTGGGTGCCTACTCAAAACACCACCTATCGCGTGAAGGTTCATAAGAAGGTGCAGTAAGCTATACCAATATTTAATAAAATTACCAAAAAGTAACCCCGAAAACTGAGTCGCCCCCATAGGTGGCTCAGTTTATTTTTGGGGCAAGATGGTCAATCCGTCAAAGGCGCACTCCAAATAGTTAGGCCATTCCAAGATTTAAATCGTCCCAAATCTTGAGGAGTGATACACGCCCTCGTGTATCACGAGTTAGCACGAGGGCGTGCTAACTCGGGAGGTTTATTTTCTTGGAACAGCCTTACAGTCAATACCATATAATAGATAACTATTCTTTCGCTAATATCAGGGCTTGCTGATATAACGCTGACCCAATTCTAATTTTATTCGCTATTAATTGGTCAAGCATGGGTTTGATTTGCACGATTTGACCTGTTCGTTTAGCTTGTAATAAAATCCCCACCGTACCAATTGGGTGCAAACCATTGGCATAAGCCACTTGTCGCCCTTTGGCATCATCAATCAAAATGTCGGGTATATCTATTTCTAACGCTAGGACAATCGCTTCGGCTTCGCCTTTATCCACTTGGTTTCTTAACAAATTAACCGCCATTTGGTTCTTAACAAGAACAACTTTGTTCATGGAAAAGGCATGTAACTTTTGCGAATAAGGTTTGCCAAAATGTGACACCTCAGCAAATACAGCAGGAGGCAAGTAAATCTCAGCGCAAAGTTGTAACAACAAATCCAACTCATCTAAAATTGCAAAAGCAATTAAGGGCGAGGCATCAGCAATAATTTTCATTACTCAAATCGCCCCAATTCCTCAACTAACTCCGTTGGCTCATAATCAATCAAAGGAATTTGATACAGGTCTAGTTGAGCAAGAAACACCATGAGCGTCATATTGGCTAACTCTGCTGCTTGCTTCAAGGTGAGTTTCTTACCCTTGAATAACTGCATAGCGACCATCAGGCGAGTTTGCGTAATGAACTCCTCTCGATTTTGGTTCAAGGTTAAAAGCAACGTTTCTGGCACTTCAAAATTAATCTGTGTGGTTCGCATAAAGTCTCCTCATTAACTCACATCCAAACAAAAGCGATAACCCACCCCAAACACCGTTTCAATATAACGGGGTTGGCGCGGAGTGGGTTCGATTTTAACTCAATCATACCCACTCCCCCACCAAACGCAAAAAAGGGGCGCATCATCATTTTGCCCCCTTTCTCACTTCTTAATTTCTCACTTTTTATTTCTTAATTTCCGTCCGCCCACCGAGATACGGCCGTAACACTTCGGGAATAATCACTGAGCCATCGGCCTGCTGATAATTCTCCAAGACCGCAATCATCAAGCGGCCTGGTGGCAGACCGCTGCCGTTCAGCGTGTGCAAATATTCAGGTTTAGCCCCTTTCTCGCGGCGGAAACGCAAATTGGCACGGCGCGCCTGAAAATCGGTCACATTGCTACAACTGCTAATTTCCATCCATTCACCCTGTCCATTTTCGCCTGGCACCCACACCTCTAGGTCAAACTTTTTGGCGGCGGCAAAGCCCAAATCACCCGTGCAAATTTCCACCACCCGATAAGGCAGCCCTAACATTTGGCATAAGCGTTCCGCATTACCGACAATTTCATTCAAATGGGCATAGCTCTCTTCGGGCAAAGTATAATGATACATTTCAACTTTCTCAAATTGATGCACCCGTTTAATGCCCCGCACATCCCGCCCTGCGCTCATCTTTTCGCGGCGGAAGCATGGCGTATGCGCCACATAGCGAATCGGCAATTGGCTGGCCTCTAAAATTTCGTCCGCAAACACATTGGTCAATGGCACTTCCGCCGTGCCGATAAACCAATAATCTTCCTCCGTATCGTAATACATGTTATCACGGAATTTGGGCAGATGCGCCGCCTTCACCATGGCTTGTTGCCGCACCATGAAGGGCGGATAAATTTCAGTGTAGCCATGTTCATTAACCGCCACATCTAAAAACCAGTTGATTAAGGCCCGATGCAACGACGCGCCCAACCCCTTGAAGAGATAAAAGCGCGTCCCACTCATCTTCACGCCGCGCTCAAAATCAATAATGTCCAATTTCTCGCCCAATTCCCAATGGGGCAGCGGCTTAAAATCAAACTGACGCGGCTCGCCCCACCGTCTTATTTCGACATTATGGCTATCATCCGCCCCTTCTGGCACACCTGGCGCAGGCATATTTGGAACATAGAGTAATTTATCCTCTAAATCAGTCTCAATCTGACGCAACATTTCACTCAATTGGCTGATTTTATCGCCCAAATCGGTCATGTGTTGCTTTTGTGTTTCGGCCTCAGCCTTTTTACCCTCAGCCATGAGCTTGCCAATGGCCTTACTGCCCACATTACGCTCTTGGCGCAACGCCTCCACCTCTTTCAATAGGTCGCGGCGTTGTTGGTCAAGCTGCAAAATTTCCTCAATTGGGGCTTCCGTATTCAATTTGACCAAAGCCGCTTTCACCTCCGCCACATTTTGGCGGATATAATTCAAATCTAACATCGCTCTTCTCCTTAATCATAGTTACG
>JAIFLK010000366.1 GCA_020049115.1 Chloroflexota bacterium
GCTCATATCCAGCAGTACAAGCCATTAATTCAAATGGTACTAGTAAATGGAAATCATCAGTTGTACCCAACTCGGCCTATTCATCTCCTGCACTTGATGCTGGTGGGTCTCTTTATATTGGTACAGAACTTGGTGATATGTACTCTTTGAACTCTACTGATGGTTCATTACGTTGGAAATATACAGTTGGCACAAGGATTTATTCTTCACCCGCCATTGGCCCCGATGGAACAATTTATTTTGGTTCAGATAACGGTACATTCTACGGCGTGGGGCCTGGTCAAGCAGGCGTACCCGAAAACACCTGGGCGGTTAGCTTAGGAAGTATTGCCCCCAATGAAACCCGTATCATTACGGTTACGGTACAAGTGAGTAGTAGTACCTCATTAGGTAGTACCATTAACAATATGGCAAGTGTCATGGCCGCGAACAGTACCACCGTCAATGATACCCATGTCATCTACATTCCCCTCCCCGCCCCCACCCTCACCGCCATCACTAGCCCTGACAGTGACGGCACATATCCCGTTTCATGGAATAGTGTTAGCGGCGCGACGGGCTACACTCTCGAAATAGATGATAATGCAATCTTTAGTAGCCCCGCGGTGGCCTATAGTGGTAGCAATATCACTTATAATGAAGCGAGCCGCACCCCTGGCACATGGTATTACCGTGTCAAGGCCAGCAATGCAGGCGGCGATAGTGGCTGGAGTAATACCGTTTCGGTTCAGGTGATTACTCCCCCCCAAGCCAACTTTCAGCTACAACCGACCATTGCCCTGACCAATCAAACGATATATTTCACCAATACCAGTGTGGGTAGCTATACCACCGTGCTGTATGATTTTGGTGATGGTACGACCAGTGGCTTAGTTAATCCTACGCATAGTTACACCGCGACAGGGACAAAAACCATCACCCTGACCGTCAGCGGCTATGGGCTGAGTAGCAGTCTTAACAAAACCGTCACTATTGGGACGGCCTGTAGTGCCAGTTTCACCCTAGACCGCGCCGACGGCTCCGTACCCTTCACCGTGACCGCGACGGATACCTCGACGGGTGATTGCCCCACCACCGTGTGGCATTGGGGTGATGGCAGTCTTATCAGCAGTTCGCCGACCCATACTTACACGACTATCGGTAACTATACCGTTATGTTGACCAAAACGGGAGTCATGGGCAGTGTAGTCACCCAAAGCAATGTCGTGGTTCACCCGCGCGCGGTGGCTGATTTTACGGCTGCGCCGCTAACGGGCGAAACTCCGCTGACGGTTCAATTTACCTCTCTCGCCCAAAATCAGTTCAGCTTTAGCTGGAACTTTGGCGATGGTACGGCAGAGGATCGCTTGAACCTAAACCCCGTCCACATTTATACGATGACGGGGCCATTAACCGCCACCTTGACCGTGACGGGTTCAGGCATAGGGAATAGCGTTAGTAAAACGATGGTCATTACGCCCATTAGCACCCTCAACCCGTTATTTACCGTCAGTCCGCCGAGTGGCATTGCCCCCGCGCAGATTTGTTTTGTCAATCAATCTACGCCCCTTGATGCGACCAGTAGTTGGAACTTTGGCGACGGGAGTGTGCCAGACTCCAGCCGTAACCCCTGCTATACCTTTATCATTACAGGCAGTTACACCGTTATCTTAACCTTGAGCAAGGGTGGGCAAACGGCCATCACCAGTACCACCGTGCCGATTTATCAAAAGTGTGTGGCTGATTTCACCTTTAGCCCTCCTAGCCCCGTATTTATCAACCAAACCGTGCAGTTTACCAATACCACGCAAGGTGATTGTAATACGGCGTTATGGGATTTTGGTGATGGAAAACTCCAGAGCCAATATCATACCACCTATGTTTTCACCGCAGCAGGGACATATCCCGTAACCCTGACCATGCAGGGCAATGGGGGTAAAAATGAGTCGATTAAGTACCTAAAGGTCATCACCCCGCCCCAACCCCAAATAACCGCCAACCCAGATTTGGGTGACGCGCCGCTGACGGTGCAGTTTGGCCTAACGGGTAACGCTTTATATCCGCAGCAAACATGGGATTTTGATGATAACACAACTAGCACTCAAGCGAGTCTGAGCCATGACTTTTTTTCCGCCAAAATCTATCAGGTCAAAGCAACCTTAACTGGCCCATTAGGAACGGTGGTTATCACCCGCCCCATTACGGTTACAATAAAAGCTACAGCCAACTTTAAGCCATTACCCGCGAGTGGCTTAACGCCGTTAGCCGTAACCATGAATAATTTATCAACGGGTGATATTGCCAGTTATCTGTGGGATTTGGGCAATGGCGTAACCAGTACCGCTAAAATTCCGTCGTCGCAAAGTTATTCTGCGGGAGTTCATACCGTAGTTTTAACCGTGACGAGCATGAGTGGCAACGTGAGCAGCCATGCCGAAACCATAACGGTTTATGAACCATGTGTGGCGGATTTTACGGTCACTACGGCTACCAAAGCCGAAGTGCCACCCTTGTCGGTTAATGTCAAAAATACCTCTCAGAACTGTACCCATTTTTATTGGGAGTTTGGTGATGGGGGGGTGAGTGATGTTTTTGAACCTGGTCATCTATATACCCAGGCGGGTAAGTTTACCCTCAAATTGACGGCCACAGGGCCAGCCAATAATAGCCCAAAAGAGGTGATGATTGAAGTGGGCGACCCGATTTGTCGGGCCAGCCAGGTAAAAATAACCCCTGAACTGCCGCAAGATAATGATGATTTAATCGTGAATTATCTCTTTGGTTGTACCCAACGTCAACAGGCCGCCGAGGGAGTCCGCCTCACCTGGTTGCTCAATGGGCAGCCTGTTCCCGCCTTTGACCGCAAGCTAGGCATTACGGCGACGGAGCTAGAACGAACTTTGCCCGCTACCGTCACCAGGCCCTTTGATAAATGGAAGGCAAAGGTTACGCCTTTTAAGGGTAGTGGTGAAGGTAGCACCATTGAGTCGGTCAATGAGGTCTACATTGAGCAGAAACCCAATACGCCACCCACGGCCACAGTCATTATCTCGCCCGTTAGCCCGTTAGATGATGATACTTTGACCCTGACTTATACCTATCATGATGCGGATGGTGATGCGGAACAGGTGGTAAAGATGCAGCTATTTTGGCTACTGGAAAATCAACCACAATCGGCTTACACCGCCATGACTGTGCCGCTAGACGCGACCAATCCCCAAGAAACATGGTGTGCCACCGTGCGGGTGCATGATGGTCAAGAATATAGCCCCATTGCGCCGCCAGCTTGTGTAACCGTCGGCACGGGTAAGAACCATCCGCCCCAGGTGTTCAGCGCGACCACTATGGTACAACGCCAAAGTGTGGGCAGTGTATTACGGGTGACAGGAATTTACAGTGATGAGGATTTGCCCTGCCCCTATTGTAATAAAAAAGTGGAAACATTGCCGTTGACAACGGTGGTGCAAACCCAATGGTTTCGCGATGATGCCTTGCAGCCTGAGTTTAATAACCAGACTGAGATAACTCGTTCTGTCACCTATACGGGCGAGTCGTGGCATGTGACGGTGCAACTGTTTGATGGGATTGATTACAGTGCCATTGTGAAAACACCGCTTGTAACCTTCAGAGATATTTTGACCCGAAATACACCGCCTAAAGTGGAAAATGTGCGTATCGTTCCCGTAGTGAATGGTCGCAAACAGCCTGGTGACCCCGTAGATAGTGATAATCTCCAAGTGGAGTATGACTTTAAAGATGCCGATGGACAGCTTGAACAAGGCAGTCAAATCTATTGGTATAACCCCTTAACCCAAGTCACTCAATATAACGGTCATCTTACTATTCCTTACAGTGAAACCCAACGCAACCAGACCTGGTTTGTGCGGGTCATTCCATGTGATGGCCTAGATTGTGGCATTAATGGTGATTCTGATTCCGTCCAGATACGTCCTGACCCCTATAACAGCCCGCCTATAGTGGAAAACTTACGGATTATTCCCTCAGAGCCAGGCATTACCACGCCATTGGAGTTGAAATATCACTTCAGAGATGCTGACCGAGGCGATACTGAGGGCTTGAGCCAAATCCGTTGGACGAGCAATAGTAAACCTCGCCCGCAGTTAGATAACATCTCAAAGGTGCGGTCTGATTTATTGGTTGAAGGAGATACCTGGTGTGTCATCGTAATGCCCGTAGATATACGCGACGAAAAAGGGAATTGGTCTACCTCCAGGTGTGCCACGATTAAGGCCAACCCTAACAAACATCAGCCCCAAGCGGAAAAGGTTTATCTCAGTTCAACCAATTTGCCTGATAACCAGGCCCGCAAACCCGCCGACAGTGAGAACCTGGAACTGCATTACAACTTCATTGATGATGATTGCTTCCCCACTGATTACAAAACATGTGAGCATGACAGTGAAATTCACTGGTATAAAGATGGCTCTCTCCAAGCTATATTTGATAACTTGACGGTGGTTTCCGCCACAGCCACCGCACCTGGTCAGAAATGGCACGCGACCATTCGCCCGCATGATGGTGAATATTTTGGGGCAGTCGTGAATGCGCCTCAAGTGGTCATCAATCATCAGTCCGAACTCAGCGGCATAACCTTTAGCCCCATGTTGCCTGTCGCGGGGGAACTCCTCACCGCTACCTGTGCCTATACCGATGCTGACGGCGACCTCGCCAGCACGCTGACCTATCGCTGGAGTCGTGACGGGGTGGCCGATACCACGTATGATGACCAACCCAGCCTGCCCGTTCAAACGACCCAAGCAGGTCAAACCTGGACGGTCAGTTGTACCCCGCATGATGGCATTGAAGCAGGGATGTTCTTAACGGCTACCGTAAACATTAAATCAAAAGGCTATATTTATCTCCCCCTTATCATCAAGCTAATGGGAACGACCCCTGTTACCCCCATGCCCACCAATACCCCTGGCCCCGCGTTTGAGGGCCAGCCTTGTGACCCGAAAGCAACCTATGAACCTAATAATGAACGTTACCAAGCCTGTATGCTTCAGTCAGGCCAACTTTACACCGCCTATCCTAATGACATCACCGATTATTACGCTTTTGTGCTGACGGAAACGGTTTCAGTAAACATTGAACTAACGAGTCATGCCAATGGTCATTTGCGGCTATTCTACGACGGTTTTGAGCCAGAAATGGCGATTGCTGAACAAGATTTAAGCCAAGCCAGCACCATCCCGAACTTAACCATACCCCAAGCCTTGACGAAATTATCACCAGGCAAATATTACATTCTGGTAGATACCCGCGTCACCTCTGACCGACCCTATCAGCTAAAAATTACGGTGTTGCAGTAGAGACAGGGCATGCCCTGTCTCTACAAACCCAAATTTTATCTTGTGTCAATTTTAACAAACAACGGAGGTATAAATGAAATATAATTTAATCAAACAAGGGGCGTGTGCCAATGATTAATATCTTTGACCGTACCCTAAAAATCATGGCGCG
>JAIFLK010000164.1 GCA_020049115.1 Chloroflexota bacterium
GTAAAAGTCTGAATGATGGCTTACAAGTGGCTTTCCGCGCCGGCGCAGTGATGGGCTTGACTGTCGTGGGCTTTGCTTTATTGGATACCTCATTCTGGTTTTTATTGCTCTATGTTGCGGGTTTACCCTTAGACCACTTGACCGTTATTCTGGTCAGTGCCTCTATGGGCGCATCCACCCAAGCGTTATTTGCTCGTGTCGGTGGCGGTATCTACACCAAAGCGGCTGACGTGGGCGCGGACTTAGTGGGCAAAGTTGAGGCGGGTATTCCTGAAGATGACCCCCGTAACCCCGCAACCATTGCGGATAATGTCGGTGATAATGTGGGTGATGTGGCGGGGATGGGGGCTGATTTGTACGAGTCATATCTCGGTTCATTACGGGCAGCGATGGCTTTAGGCGTGGCGGCGATTATGACCGAAACTAACCGTGACCCCAATTTTGGGCATGGGATTAGCACCTTACAATTACAATTAAATTACCTCGCTGCCCCGATGGTGATTTCAGGGTTTGGGGCTATCTTCTCCATTATCGGCATTTTCCTGGTGCGTACCACCGAAAAAGCCAGCATGGGGCAGATAATGAGTGCCTTAACTCGTAGCATAAACTTAAGTTCCTTGTTAATCGCTTTAGCCGCCTACCCCATTTTAGCGTGGCTAGGGTTGCCCTGGACGTTCTGGATATCCACACTTACGGGTTTAGCGGTTGGAATTATCATTGGTTACGTAACAGAATACTACACTTCTGATGAATATGGCCCGACACAATACATCATTAAACAGGCCGACACTGGCCCCGCGACGGTCATTATTGCGGGGTTAGCCGTTGGTTTTCGTTCCACCGCCATTCCCGTTTTGGTCATTATGGTGGGAATTGTGATCAGTTTTTACGTTCCAGGTGGGGCGAATAATGCCCTCATGGGGTTATATGGCGTGGCGTTAGCTTCCGTTAGTATGCTCTCTACCTTAGGCATTACCCTCGCCACCGATGCTTACGGCCCCATTGCGGATAACGCGGGCGGTAATGCAGAAATGGCGAAATTGCCCCATGAAGTGCGCGAACGCACCGACCAACTGGACGCAGTGGGTAATACCACCGCCGCCACGGGTAAAGGGTTTGCCATTGGTTCAGCCGCTTTAACGGCGTTGGCTTTGTTAGCTTCCTATATGGAGCAAGTCCGTTTCAGCCTACAAAGCAGTGGCGTGAATGAAATTATGATTAACAAAAACTCGCTGGTGGGCTTCCAAGAAAATGTTCCCGTCGCGACGGCTACGCTCAAACAGTTCTTTGAGTTCTATAACGTTACGCTGCTTAATCCCGCCACCTTGTTAGGGGTATTTGCGGGGGCGGTGACGGTCTTTTATTTCGCGGCCTTAACTTTGGATGCGGTAGGGCGGGCGGCGAGCGCGATGGTGCAGGAAGTGCGCCGCCAATTCAAGGAAAAACCAGGCATTTTGGCAGGCACAGAGAAACCTGATTATGCCCGTTGTGTGGAAATCAGCACGGCGGGGGCGCAACGGGAGATGATTGTCCCCTCATTGTTAGCTATCGTTACCCCGGTGCTAGTCGGCGTTATTTTCGGGGTGGCAGGGGTGATGGGCTTATTGACGGGCAGCTTAACGACGGGCTTTGTGTTAGCTGTCTTAATGGCTAATGCGGGGGGCGCGTGGGATAATGCCAAAAAGAGCATGGAAAAAGAGGGCAAGAAAGGCTCTGACCCCCATAAAGCCACGGTTGTGGGCGATACCGTTGGCGACCCTTTCAAGGATACCACTGGCCCGTCATTGAACATCCTCATCAAACTCATGTCGATGGTGGCGATTGTGTTCGCGGGCTTCATCAACTGGTTTGACCAGGGCTTTGGCCTGATTGGTCTGTTGATGGGACGGTAAATGAGTGATGAGTGAAAGGCAAAAACTAACTTATTATGTAAGTTAATTTAAAACAGCCCTATTTACGTAATAGGGCTGTTTTTGTTTTGGCGGGGTATTACGGAGTCGCAAAGCAAGCTTTGCGTCACACAAAGCAAGCTTTGCGTCACACAAAGCAAGCTTTGTGACTCCAAGTGCGCCCCATTACGGAGTCCAAAGCCGTAGGCTTTGAGCAGTGGGTCAAAGCCTACGGCTTTGGACTCCTAATTGCTATACTGCGCGAGGGCATAAACAGGAGTGTCAAAATTTTATTTTGACAGGCGAAAGTAAAACTTTCGTACTCCTGAAAAGTTTAATCCATGCCCGCGTTCAGGCTATTCTCAGGAGAGGTACGCCATGTCAGATGAAAAAGCAGTCACATTTCGGGAAGCCTTTTGGGTGTGGGTCAAGGTGGCAATTTATAGTTTTGGCGGGCCAGCGGGTCAAATTGCGGTCATGCACAAAATGGTGGTGGAGGAGAAAAAGTGGGTCAATGAGAGCCGTTTTCTCCATGCGCTCAATTATTGTATGCTCTTGCCTGGCCCCGAAGCGCAACAATTAGCCATCTATTTGGGCTGGTTATTGCATGGCACACGCGGCGGTTTGGTGGCGGGGACGCTCTTTGTGTTGCCAGGCTTTAGCAGTATTCTCGGCTTAAGCGTTTTGTATGCGGTGTTTCATCAGGTGACGTTGGTGCAAGGGTTATTTTTTGGCCTGAAACCTGCGGTCATGGCGGTGGTGCTGGAGGCGGTCATCAAAATTGGTCGCCGCGCCTTGAAAAATAACGTCATGTTAGGCTTGGCGATATTGTCATTTATCGCCATATTCTTTTTTAATATTCCCTTTCCCCTCATTATTTTGACCGCAGGTTTCATCGGTTATGCGGGAGGTTACTTAAAATTACCGCAATTTAGCACCGCCGCAAATACACCAACCGATACCGTTGATGAATTACGCAATCCGACGCGCCCCTCATGGGGACGCACGGCGCGGATTTTGGCGATAGGGCTAACGTTGTGGTTTGCGCCACTCTTGTTATTAGTTGAAATGTTTGGACGGGAGAGTATTTTTGTGAGGCAGGGGCTGTTTTTTAGTCAAATGGCGATGGTCACGTTTGGCGGGGCTTATTCGGCGTTGGTGTATGTGGCGCAGCAGGCGGTGGAGGTGTATGGTTGGCTGACCCCGCGCGAAATGTTAGACGGGCTGGGCATGGCGGAAACGACCCCTGGCCCGCTGATTCAGGTGGTGCAATTTGTGGCCTTCATGGGCGCATATCGGCAGCCTGGTCTGCTGCATCCGATTGCGGCGGGAGTGATTGCTTCCATGATAACCACATGGGTAACGTTTGTGCCATGTTTTATCTGGATATTTTTGGGCGCGCCTTATATCGAACAATTACGAGGACATCGCGCCCTCTCCACCGCGTTGGCGGCGATAACGGCGGCGGTGGTCGGCGTGATTTTGAATTTGGCGGTGTGGTTTTCGTTGCACACCATTTTTGGGGTGGTGAACGTGCTTTATACGGGGCCGATTCGCTGGCAAATTCCTGTGGCCGCGACCCTTGATGGGGCGGCGTTGGTGATTGCGTTGATAGCGGGGGTTATGTTGTTTTATTACAAACGGGGCATGTTAGAGACTTTAGCGGGGTGTGCGTTGCTGGGGCTGGGGGTTTATGTGGTGAGGTAATCACGCCCTCACCCCAACCCTCTCCCAATGGGAGAGGGAGTTTTAAATCTCCCCTCTCCCATTGGGAGAGGGGCTGGGGGTGAGGGTAAATCCTTCAAATCATCAGCCGACTTTCCTTAATATCACTGTTATCAAGCGGTAGGGTAAAGGTGAAATTAGAGCCATGTCCCTCTTTACTTTCTAACAAAACTTGCCCGCCACCGACATTGACCATACCGCGCACAATGGCTAACCCTAAGCCAATGCCTTGATGGGTGCGGGTGAGTGACGGCTCAAGGGTGACAAATTCTTTGAAGATACGGTTAAATTGCTCTTCGGGAATCCCCTCGCCCGTATCAATGACCGAAATGGTGGCGTAACTGTCATCATGGGTGGCCTTGAGGATAATTTTGCCGTTATCCACATTAAATTTGACCGCGTTATCTAACAAATTGACTAAGATGAGGTCAAGTTTCTTGGGGTCGGTAATCATGGTGGGGAAATTGTCAGGGATTTGCACGGTGACAGTTAAATTTTTCTCTTTGAACTTTAAGTCCATGTCTTTGATAACCGTTTCCACGGCATGGCGCAGACTAATGGCTTCCCGTTCAATTTTCGGTACGCCACTGGCTAAATATTTCAAGTTGAGCATGTCATCAATCAAGGAGCGCAACCGTTCCGCGTTTCGCATCACGGGCGCGACAAATTCCTGTTGCGATTCATCTGCCACATCTTGTAAGATACTGGTATAACCCATCAAAATGGTTAATGGGGTGCGGAGTTCATGCGCCGCAATGTTAATGAACTCACTCTTCATGTGGTCAAGTGTTTTTAGCTCTTCAAAGAAGCGGGCATTTTCTAAGGCAATGCTGGCCTGGCCGCACATCACTGAGAGAAATTCACTGTCACTAGGGGCAAATTCATTTTTTTGACTGAGCAAAATGATCGCCCCCAAATTGGTGTTTTGTGAGCGTAATAAAACCGCTAATACCGATTGCGCGGCTAAATCGGCGGCGGTTACAATTTGCCGCTCAATCAGGGCTTGCTCATTTAAGGTGGTGAGTTGTTGACTGGTTAATAAATGTTGGGCAATTTTGTAACTGGCTGCTTGTTGCGCTTCATTACCGTGCATGGTTTCTTCAGGGTGACTATAGAAGTTAATCTGGTCATTTTTAAAGGTATATAACCACACAAAATCGGCTTTGGTTTCCTGTTTGGTAATTTCATACAGACGGCGTAACAATTGGTCAACTTCACGCGTTCCCATAAAACTTTTATTTAACTCAAACAACGGAATCAATGAACGCAACCGAAAATTTTCGCGCCGCAAGCGTTGTTTCTCTAACGCTTTCGTAATTGCCATGCTGAGTTCGCTAGGTGTGAACGGTTTCATGACGAACTCATCCACATCAATACGGAGAGCTTCAACCACAATATCTAGCGTGCCAAACCCCGTCATTGTAATACAAATAATGTTAGGGTTATCATGTTTTAAGGTTTTGGCAATTTCTAGGCCCGTAATACCTGGCATTTGGTTATCAGTTAGCAATAAATCGAAATCCTCGGCTTTCGCCGCCCGAATCGCTTCATAGCCATTCATGGCAGTTTTTACCTGGTATCCTTTGGCCTCTAAAATACGCCGACATAATTCCAGCACATCAATTTCATCATCTACAATAAGTATCTTTTCAGCAGCCATTATAAGTCATGCCAAGTTTCAATGAGAACCTGGCATTGAGCCTCCTTTACAAGTTGTGGATTAGGCTTAGTGATAGAGAGGTCTTAAATGAGTTAGGACTTACGCAAAACCGTTCATTTTGAGGAGTGACACACGCCCTCGTGTGTCACTGTTAGCACGAGGGCGTGCTAACTCCGCGATT
>JAIFLK010000161.1 GCA_020049115.1 Chloroflexota bacterium
TTGTCCCCAAGGGTTTCTCAAGTAATTGTTTATCAACTATTTGTAGAAGTTCCATCTCCACCACAGATTCATCCATGTGGGTCTCCATTGACTATCGCTATAATACTCTTAAATCTAACATCATCATGCTTGATAGCTTACCATTCTACTGGCAATTTGTCTACTATGCTTTTAGCCTATATGCTAAATTTTTAGCGATTTAGGACAATTGGCTATATACTTGTGTGAAGACATGAACTGGAGTGTCAAAATTTCATTTTGACAGGCGAAAGTAAAACTTTCGCACGCCTGAAAAATTTAATTCATGACCTCACACACTCCGCCAGAGCTTCCCGCCAGGGTCGCAATTGAATCCCCAACTTAGCGGCCTGAATATTTACGAGTGGCGTAAAAGGGGGAACGGTTGAAGCCCGTTGATAATCCGCCAACAAAATGGGTTCAATGGGCATGTCAGCTAATCCATTAAGCCGCAGAATCTCTTGGGCAAATTCATAGCGGGAACAATACCCTTCATTAACTAAGTTATAAACCCCATATGCCCGTGTTTTAATCAGTTTAGCAATCGCGGCGGCTAAATCAGGCACAAATGTGGGGTTGCTTATTTCATCTTGCACAACACGTAAAGATTTATTGGCTTTGGCGGCGGCCAGAATTTTCGTGGGGAAATTATTGCCCCCCGCCGAGTAGAGCCAAGCGGTACGCACCACATAAATTTTGCGTTGATAGCGCGCCGCCATCTTCTCACCCGCACGCTTGGAACTGCCATAAGGGTTAATCGGGTTAGGCTCACTCGCTTCATTATAAGGGGTTGTCGCTTGTCCGTCAAACACTTCATTGCTAGAAATATAAACCAAATCAGCATTAGAGCGCATACAAGCATGAGCAACATTTTGTGAGCCAAACGCATTCACCCGAAAGGCTGCGTCGGGGTCTGCTGCACACCCGTCCACATGGGTCATGGCCGCGCAATGAATGACCACCTCTGGGCTAAGGTCGCCAATTTGTTGCACAATATGATGGTCAGCCACATCGTATTTATGGGGCAGTGTCAGTAAAGTAAAGCCTTGCTCACTCAACACTTTTTGTAATGCCTGCCCCAACTGACCTTTTTCACCTGTAATAAAAATCCGCATCTTACACCTATTTACAATAGCCATTATCAGGCTTAAAGCCTTATAATGGCTGAAACTAAACAAACAGAAACCTTATTTAACCTCATAAATATTTTGACGAATATCCGTCTGTTTATCAGGGTTGGTAACGATTAAATCATATTTTCCCACACTCAAATTAGCGGGAATAATTGCATTAAACGTGGTATTAGTACCACCACTAGACACTTGTAAAGTAACTCTCGGCCCGCCACCCGTTTGTAATTCAACCTTAAATTGTGGGTCGGTGGGTTTAAAGTTTTGCCCGGTACAAGTTAATTCTACCTCTTGACTGGCTTGACCGCTAGAAGGTGTACATGTAGTCACTCTGGGCGGGTTAGGGGTAGACGTTACGGTGGGGCTTGACGTAGCCGTTGGGGTTAAGGTTGGCGTGGCATCAGGCGCACATGGGAATTTAGCCACATTATTGGTATAAGCCCGATTCACAATATCCAGCCGCCCATCAGGGTTAATGACCACTAAACTATAACAGCCCTCGGCTAAATCCGCTGGAATTAATGCCTCAAAACTGGTACTCGTCCGTGAATTATTCACCACCGACAATTCAGTTACAGCATTGGTTGGTTCAACCATGCGTAATTCAACTTTGAAATTAGACTCATCAATGATGTTTGATTGGTCTAATAAACCGAAGTTCTTGCCCTGAACAATTAAATGAACTTCCTGCCCTAACGTTCCCACCCGAGGATTAAGACTCTCAATTTTAGGTTGAATGGGTGGCAACGTTGCGGTTGGGATACGTCCAGAGGTGGCTGTTGGTTGTGGCGTAGGCGTTAAAGTTACGGTATCTGTGGGTGTGGGCGTTGGGGGGGCAAAAGGCACATAAACGGTTTGACCTGTTTGTAAGGTGTTCGTTGAGCAGTTACCCTGTTGTAAATCAAATACACTGATATTAACGCGACGCGATAAACTGTCCCATGTTTCGTATCGTTCCACGGTATAAGTGACCCAACTCGCGGGAGTACGGCTACAAGAATTAGGTATCGTGGTGGCGGTGGGTGGTAACGGCGTATTTGTTACGGTTGGGGTATCTACAATCGATGTCGCCGTAGAGGGTATAGACGTGGCTGTTGGCGGCACAACCGTAGCGGTTGGGGTATCGGTTAAGGGTACAGGAGTCAAGGTTGCTGTCGCGGCAGGTAGGGTTTTGGTTGGCGTGAGAGTTGCTACCTCAACTGTAGCCGTTGGCGTAGCGGTGGTGGCCGCCGCAACCTGTTGTCTATCTTGCAACGCCAAAAACACCGCCGCCATAATGGTTAACATGACAACAATGAGGGTCGCTGTACCAATAATAATACGTTGTTGAATCACAGGAGTCATGGTGAGATAAGAAAAACGTAAAGCATGGAGTGAGTATGATTATTACCCTTTATAAGGTTAAAAACCTTATAAAGGGTCAGCCTCTATCACTCTAGGTTCTACGTTTTTTAGTCAAATTAGTCTGAACTTAAATCAAGGGGCGGCAATGTCCCCAAAAATGAACTCCAGGGGTCTTCAGGTTGATAGCTGAGAGTCACCGTAAAAGAAAAGGTCGTCCCTACGCCTATCTCACTCTCCACCCAAATCTGCCCACCATTGGCCTCAACTAAAGATTTCGCAATGGCTAACCCGACCCCAGTCTCACCTAACCCTTGAATCAAGGGCGTATTAGCCCGATAGAAACGGTCAAATACACGAGGTAAATCTTTATTCGCAATCCCCCCGCCACTATCACGCAGCGAAATTTTTAGAAATGAGGCAAATCGGTCAGGATTATCCTGATGAGCAGGGTCTTGATAAAATGAAGTCGTCAGGCTGATAGTCTTACCCTTAGAAGTGGCTTTAATCGCATTATTCAACAGATTAGTCATGATTTGATGAATCGAGTCGGGGTCTACCTCAATTAAAGGCATCTCATCTAACAAATTCTGCTCCATAATTAAATTTTTCTCTTCCATTTGAGTGCGTGCGCTAATGATAATATCTTCAATCACCTCGGTTAAATCAATCGCCGCAGGGTGCAATTCCAATTGACCCGCATCAAGCGTGGTCACGCCAATCAAATCATTCAGCAAATTATACATGCGCTCAATATTGGCCTTAACACGTTGCAAAAATTTACGCTGCATCAACCCAATCGGCCCGACAGATTCACTTAACATCAAATCGGTATAACCAATCACCGCCGTCATGGGCGTGCGTAAATCTTGAGATAACGAAGCCACAAACTCATCCCGCGCCTGTAAGCTATCCACCTCCATCGTTATATCATACAACAAAGTAATTGTACCTTCAATTTGATGGTTATCGGCTAAAGCGAGTGGACTAAGGGTAGCTCGTAATATATTTTTATCTACCTGAAATTGGGTAGACATTATCGTACCTGACTGCGCCTGTAATTGTTTAATTACATGTTGCCACCGTTTATCAATAGAAATGGCCGCTAAATCTTGACCAATAAGCTGACCATTTTGATTAAGCAACAGGAGGGCCGCCTGATTAGCCCGATTGATTTTATGATTCACATCCGCCACAATCACCCCACAACTCAACGCATCAAACTCTTGGTTATTCATTGCCATAGATAACGATGTGGGCAGAGCCGTAATTTGCCGTGCCTCGGAGCGTGCCTGTTTCAAAGCCCGTGCCAATTTGCGCGCCCGCCGATTCGTTACTTTCAGCAATTCATTCAAACGGTCAACCTCCGTTGCATCTTGCAGCGATTGCTCGACCTTTTGTTGTAATAATTGCTGCTGTTCCTCTAAGGTTTGCGCGGCTTGCTTATATTGCTCTAAGTCAGTGGTTAAAGTGGTAATTTGCTTATCTTTACGCCCCGATTTCTCCACTTCAACTCGTGCGCGTTCCACCGTTTTTTCTAGCTTGACTATTTTCTCGCGAGCCTGCTGTAGAGCCGTTTCATTCTCACGTTGAGTCACTTCATAATCATACAGCCGTTGTGAAAACAAAGAAACTTCCTCGCGACTTTTCTTAAGTTCAGTTTCCATGGCCGCACGTCGTTTACCCGCCTCTAACTCTTGATTACGTAATGTCCAAGAGAGTTGTTGGGCTTTGGCCGAAACAGCCGCATATTCTTTAGCATGGCGAATTGCCACTGAAACTTGGTCAGCCAAAGAGCGACTTAACTCCATTTCAGCATTTTTGAATACGCGCTTAGAAACAGCATTCCCTAATAATAAGACCCCAAAGGCTTGATTATCGCGGATTAACGGCTGCACCAACAAAGGGCCAGCTTCTTGCGCGCCCATAAGAATAAACAGGAATTGCAAAGGCTTGTCATCCGCATATTCATCCACCTGAATTTCTTGTTTAGTTTTCAAAACATGCTTAATGGCGGGTTGGTCATTCGAGGGAAAACTGACCGCCTCCCCCCGCCCTTTACGGCTCAAGTTATAAATGGAAACCAACCGCAACTGCGAGGTATCCATGTCATCGTCAGAAATCGCAATGGCACATTGGTCAGCTTCCAGAGCAAGGGCAATACTTTTGGTCGCCCCATCTAACACTTTGGCTACGTCAAGAGATTGGCTAATTTGTTGCGTGGCCTCAAAAAGGCTAATTAACCCTTTAATTTGGTCAAGCGAAATTTCGCTTAAGTTTTCATATTCCTGAGTACGGGCGGCCAGAGATTGCATCGCCCCCTGATAAATCGCCACCGTCAGCAAAATATAAGCAATAATTTCCGCCAGCCTGACAAATAATGGCACGTTAGGCTGAGGATAATTGCCCATGAGCAGCCCATGCGCGATGTAACCCACTAACAATATGCCAAAACTAAAGATGACATACAGCCGTTCATCATTTAATTTAGTGACCCCATTACCCAAGCCAAATAGCACCAAAGCCACCTGCCACAGGACAAAAAACGCTTCCCAATAGCTATAGTTAAAATCTGAACCATGCCAAAATACCAGGGTCGCCAAATAAGCCAGAAAAGCTAAAACCGTATTCCCTGACAAAAGAACTAAGCCAAATGATTCCTGTTCACGAAAAAAGGGCGTAAAACCCCACAACAATAACCCTAACCCTGCCACCGCCACCACGCGTTCAAAAGGCGCGCCTAAAGGACGTGCCTCACTACTAATAAAAATAAAAAATAGCAACAAGACATGAAGCAACATTAAATTGCCAAAGGTAAAGGTTAAACGGCGCGCCCGAAAAGAGGTATGCCGTTGCCACTGCCCCCAGGCAATAAAGAGGGCTGCTTGAATACAAAAAAGTTTGAAGAGATAATAGGATAAAGTGATGGCGGGGCCGCCCA
>JAIFLK010000312.1 GCA_020049115.1 Chloroflexota bacterium
TCAATCGGCTAGAGGCCACGCGGAGTTGGCAACTTTTTGCCGAAACGGGTTACATCCCCATTCAAGATTTATTCCAACCTGGCGTGGTCAATGTGTTAGATTTAAGTCGTTTAGAGCCAGGGGCAAAGGGCAGACGTAACTTAATTGTTTCCATTATTGCCCGTAATTTATTCCGCGCTCGTTCTGATGCCCGATTGCGGGAAGAGTTTGGCCTCGCCACACCCATGCCCAAAGTGTGGTTACTATTAGACGAAGCCCACCAATTTATTCCCACCAATGGACGCACCTTAGCCAAAGACCAAATTATTCGCTGGGCCAAAGAAGGCCGTCAGCCAGGCTTATCATTAGTCGTAGCCAGCCAACAACCCTCCGCCATAGATAGTGAGGTTTTGTCACAATGTGCATAAGCTGACCTCGCGCGAAGACGTGACCGCGCTCAATAGCCTCAGCCAAGATTACATGGGGGGCGAATTACGAAATTTTATTAAAAACCTCAAGCGCACGGGTGAGGCCATTTTAGTGGACGACGAACAAGAATCGGTCTATAATTTGCGGATTCGTCCACGTCGTAGCCAACATGGGGGCAGTAGTGTCGCCTCCGCCATGCAGGAGGATAGTTTTGACTTAATGACTTAGTGGTATGTCATGCCACCGTAACAGACCTAGACGCTATCAAACAAATCGCCGACGCGCATCGCCGCGAACTCGGTTTTGTGCGCCGCCCAACGCTATTGGCCGCGATTAATCGGCAGGAAATTTTTATAGCGAAACATAATGCTCAAATTATCGGCTTTGTGGAGTATCACCACCGCCGCGATAACCAAACTACCTTATATAATATTGTGGTTAAAGCGGATTATCGCACTCAAGGGGTGGGGCGAGCCTTAGTTGAAAGCGGATTATCGCACTCAAGGGGTGGGGCGAGCCTTAGTTGAGGCGTTAGCTATTGAAAGTAAGGGCAAGGGTAAAGCATTTATTTTGCTCAAATGTCCGCTTGATTTACCGAGTAATCAGTTTTACAAAACATTACAATTTCAATCGGGAACGGCGGAAGCAGGCAAACATCGCCCCTTGAATATTTGGCAATTGGATTTATCGCCCAAATGAGCTAAAATGTTAGCAACTACTGGGTGTCTTTTTAATTCGATAGATTATTGTAATATTATATTTAGAGACTGCAACTTTATGACCCAACGACCCTTAATTTTAATTACAAATGATGACGGCATCGACTCCCCTGGCCTCCATGCCGTCGCCACTGCTGTCGCCGATTTGGGCGATTTGCTCATCATCGCGCCTAGCACCCAACAAACGGGCGCGGGGCGCAGTCATATCCGTATCATTGATAAAGCCATTTATGCGGTAGAAATTACCTTGCCGCACCTCCCATTTACGCCCATTCCGCCCATGAAAACCCATGTGGCTTATAAAGCTGCCGTCTCACCCGCGCAGGCCGTCGCGCTAGGGATGTTTGATTTAGCCACCAGGCCGATTGATTTGTGTATTAGTGGGATTAATTATGGGGAAAATGTCGGCGCGGGTATCACCGCCTCTGGCACAGTGGGTGCGGCAATGGAGGCCAGTTTACTTGGCATGCCCGCCATTGCCATGAGCTTGCAAACCCGCCCTGAACTCCATTTAACCCACAATGCAGAGATAGATTTTGCCGCAGCCGCTTATTTTACCCGCTACTTTGCTCAAAAAGTGTTGGCGAAAGGATTACAGCCAGGGGTGGATTTACTTAAAATTGATGTTCCTGAAACGGCCACGCCTGAAACTCCCTGGCGCATTGGGCGCATTTCGCGACAATCCTATTACGTTCCCACCGCCAGCGAGCGCACTCATTTGGCAGAGCAAAAGCAATTAGGCTATAAAATCGAAATTAACCATGATTTAATTGAGCCTGACTCAGATATTTACATTCTTACCTATCATAAAGAAGTGGTCGTCGTTCCCGTGACTACCGATTTAACCGCCTCAGTCAACTTTGACCAAGTGGCAGAGTGGCATCAATAATTAAGTACCCAAGCAAAAGTTTTGCGGACTATTTTTAGTGCTTATTTTAGCCCTTATAAGGGCTTCCGCAGAATTTATACTCACCGACTTACCCCAATTCCTTCCGCCGCGTAATGTCCCGCCCAATAGCCTGAATTTCGACCAGATTGCCGAGCTTGTCAAACATGGGCAAGGTAATCCATTGTTGCCAACGCACCGAATCATCGGGGCGACGCACCCGATATTCAATCGCGCCTACAGGATTATCCTCGCTGCGTAATGAAGCAAAATGGGCGCGCACCTTTGGCAAATCATCAATATAGACAAACGGCATGAACCGCCCCATTAAATCCGCCCGTTCCGCATTAAAATACCAACAATAAGCATCATTTACAAAAGTTAAGGTGGCCTCTGGCGACAAGCGGCAATGTAATGTAATTTGCTCCTCGCTCATCAAAAGAGCCTGTTCGGTTTGTTTTTGCGCCGTAACATCTTGTACATAAACAATCACCAAATTGGGCGGCACAAAATTATAACTGATGATAAAATGACGATTTTCATCTGTCGGCACCAGTTGATAATTGGCATCTCGTTTGAGGGCGATTTTTTCTTGGTAACAATGATGCAAATCCTTTAGAATTTGCGGCCTATCATGGAAGGCTTCGCTGGCTTTCTTGCCCGTCAATTCAAAAATACGGCCTTGACTGGCTTGGTCAGCCGCATCATTGTAATCTACCAAAATAAAATCCTTGCTCGCCCATTGCCATGAATAGGTCGGAATCGGAATACTCTTATATTGCGCTTTCAGCCGAGCGCGATTATTACGCACTGTTTCCTCTGCCCGTTGCAACTGCCCTAATTCCTGTTGCAGCCGTTCATTTATCATCGCCACTTCCGACATATCAGGTACAGTCAAATTATTAAGCTGTTCTTGCTTGGCCTTAAGGTCAGATTGTAATTTCTCCACTAATTTCTCAACTTCTTGGCGAATGTTCAACTCTAGTTGTAAATCCTCCGTCAGCTTACTCATGGCCGTTTTATGGTCTTGCGCCATCACCTTAAGCCACTTCGTCGATTGCTTAAATTTCTGTTGCGCGTCATAAAAGAGCCGTTCCGCCCGTTCACGCTTAACCACCTCTTCATGGAAAGCCGCTTCCAACTCCGCCACCTTGTCATGAGAAACAAGTTCACCCGATTTATATTGAGCTAATTCATGCTCAATTTCCTTATATTCAGTAATATCTTGAATGTAATCAATCACCATGTTCGGCGCAAGATAGAGATAAGTCGTCACAAAATAGCGTTCCTCACCACTCGTCACCAAAGTGTAAGGTGCTTCCCGTTTAATAATGCGCTTTTCCTTAAAGCATGTTTCAAAATCAGCTAAAATTTGCGGCCTATCACGGAAAATTTCACTCGCGGCCTTGCCAAAGAAATCCACAATCCGCCCCATCGAGGCCGCCGCCGCGTCATTGAAATCTACCAAAATAAACTCCCCCGCAATCCACTGCCACGAATAAGTGGGAATCGGAATGCCCCGATATTGCTCTTTCAAGCGATTATCAATGTTATCGACCACATGCTTCAATTTATCATGATTTTTTCGTAAGGCCGCCTCAAGCTGTTTATTTTTCTCTTTCTCTGCCTGCCACGCCGTTTCTAACTCGACATTACGCTCATGTTTCTCATGTTTCAGCCGATGTTGCGTTTCCTGCAAGGCCAATTCCAACTGCTGCCGTTGTGCCGTTTCCTGTTTTAACAACGCCTCCTGCGCCGCCAACTTCGCGGCCAACTCACTCTTATTGGTCAACAATTTAATGTGCGTCAGATTTTCTTGTAAATCCGCTTCCAACTGTTGGCGTTTCGTCATCTCATCATGTAATGTTCCCGCCAACTCCACCACGTTAACCCCTTGCGCCTGGCCTAATAATTCCACTTGATAACGACATTTCTCCAATTCCTGCTCCACCGCTTTATACTCAGTAATATCTTGAATATGGTCAATCACCATGTTGGGCGCGAGATATAAATAAGTCGTTACAAAATAGCGGGTCTCGCCTGTCGTCACCAACGTATAAGGGGCTTCCCGTTTAATGGTGCGTTTTTCGCTGTAGCAACGCTCAAAATCAGCCAAAATTTGCGGCCTATCACGGAATATTTCACTCGCCGAGCGACCAAAAAAGTCCACAATGCGCCCCATCGAGACCGCCGCCGCGTCATTAAAATCAACCAAAATAAACTCGCCCGCAATCCATTGCCATGAATAAGTCGGAATCGGAATACCCCGATATTGTTCCTTCATGCGCCCATCAATATTATCAGCAATCTGTTTCATGCGCTCTTCGGTCTCCGCCAAAATGCGCTCAACCTGTTGCCGTTGCTTCACCTCCTGCTGTAAGGAATGTTGCAATTGCGTGATTTGCTTTTCATACTCACTCTTCAAATCCGCCAACTTTTTAGTCACATCTTCCGTTGGCACCGCCGCTTGTTTATGATGTGTTACATCTTCAATATGCACTAAAATCAAATTCGGCGGCACATAATTATAGGTTGTTACAAAATGACGCGTCTCATTCGTGGCAATCAAGCGATAAGGGGCTTCCCGCTTGATAATCGCCTTTTCCCGCGCACACCGTTCAAAATCAGCCCGCACTTGGGTACGGTCTTTGAACACCTCATTCACCGACTTACCTAAAATGTCGCTAATATGTCCATTGCTACTCTTTTCCGCCGCATGGTTATAATCCACCAATACAAAATCCTCGCCCGAAATTTGCCACGAATAAGTGGGAATAGGAATGCCCTTATATTGCGCTTTCAAACGGGCGCGACTGCGTTGCAACACCTTTTCCACCCGCTTACGCTCTTCAATTTCCTGTTGCAACTGCTCATTCAAGGCCGTCAAATCCGCAATTTGCCCACTCATCAAATGCCCCATGCGCCGTTGCGACTGCAAGAACTCGGCCTCCGCCTGCAACCGTTTCGTAATATCCTCCTGCATCACAATAAAATGGGTCAAATTGCCCCTAGAATTTAATATTGGCGTAACGGTAATGGTCTCCCAATATTGTTCCTCATTCTTACGATAATTTTGATACTCCCCCTTCCATTCGTCCCCTTCATTAATGGTTTCCCACAACTCCTCATACATTTCATTAGGTAAATGTTTCAGCTTAAAAGTACGAATATGTTGCCCCTCCGCCTCATCATACGTGTAGCCCGTCAACTCGGTAAATTCAAAATTCACATATTCCACCCGCCCGCGATAATCCGTAATCAATAAGGCCATCGGGCTTTGCTCCAACGCCCGCGCCAACACGCTAATTTGCTTGACCGCCTTCATGCGCTCACTAATATCGCGGCTATAGGCCACCCAACCTTTCATTTTACCCGTTTCGTCATAAATCGCCTTCGCCCGCCGCCACACCATCGTTACGCCGCCCGCTTTATGCACAAACTCCACTTCACTCTCCACCTGCGCGTCATTTTCCGTCACCCGATTAGCCTTCCGTTCCAACATCACGCGACTACGCTCACTCATAAAGGAAAGCGCGGGCTGACCAATCACCTCCTCGCGACAATAACCCAACAATTCTAAATACATGGGGTTACAATCCGTTAAACGACCGTCAATATCCAACACCTCCACCGCATAAATATTCACATCAAATAACATTTGATATTGCCGACTGCGCTCCCGCACCTCCGCCTCCGAGCGTTTCGTCTCCACCACTTCCTGTTTCAATTGGGCATTGGCGGCCATCAATTGATTATATTGCACTGCATAACGCATGGCGCGGTTCAGCAACGAGGCCGTCAACTGGCTTTTAATCAAATAATCCACCGCCCCCGCGCCCATCGCCTCATTAATGCTGGCCTGATTTTCCGTCTCCGTTACGGCAATTAACGGAATATGAATATTTCGTGCTTGGGCTTGCTGAATAAAAGCCGCCCCATTTTGTTCATAATTAAATAAGCAAGTGGTATAAGGGTGATTGGCTAATTTCTCTAAGGCTCTATCCGCCTTAAAGACCCACTCCAAATTAAATTCCCATTCCTGAATCCGTACCAATAAATTACGGATAATCGTATAATCATGTTCGTTCTCATCAACCAGTAAAATCTGCAACTGCCGCCGTTCCATGGTGCCTCCAAAATCATCGGGTCATGTAGCCAAAAGTGTATCCATTTGAAGTCTCAAGTATTAATACTCCTATTTTACCATAAGAGTTAGTTTAAAACCGACATGACATTAGGGCTATTATAACCGCTAATTTGTTAGTTTAAAACCGACATGACATTAGGGCTATTATAACCGCTAATTTAGCGAATGACTATCATTAAGGAATTATTTATGGTAGAATGATTTGACAATGATGATGAGGTAGGATTACAATAAGGGCTGAACGCTGGAGTCCAAATCTTCAGATTTGAGTTATAACTCTTTATCTGCCCGTTAGGGCATTGAAACGTGGTAGATGTGACCGTTGGGTAAATGGTTACGCTTAAGCCGTTATAACTCTTTATTTGCCCGTTAGGGCATTGAAACTAATGAAGCATTTGCTTGCGCCGTCGCCTGAGCTTGTGTTATAACTCTTTATCTGCCCGTTAGGGCATTGAAACATGCGAGGTGCGAGAAAGGCGAATAGGCGAAACTGCAAAAGCAAATTCGCAATCTCGCGTGTTTGCACCACGAAAAAGCCCTCTCAAATTGAGAGGGCTTTTTCGTTGG
>JAIFLK010000066.1 GCA_020049115.1 Chloroflexota bacterium
GCGCAAACAGGCATGGCGATTGATGGGAGTGCCTCAATGCAAGGCCCATTTGGTTGCCTGTTGTTGGGTGATGCCACACCTTACATTGAAGAATATAAAAAACGTGGTTTGGTTCAAGTCGTAGAGAAAGACAGCCGCCAATATAATAATTGGTCTGGGCAAGCCGTGACAGAACTCATTGAGCGAAAGGTTTTTAGGCGGACAGATAACATTGTAGAACCCCAAGCCCGTAATATGACGGAGTATTTAACTAAGTTTGATGCAGATGGGGGGACAACGGTCATTTATTGGGCTGTAGGAAATGGTAATGAAATTGAAGTGGTGGGAGATTTAAGAGGAGAGGAATGTGCCACCTTCAAATTCACAGGCCCCAAGGATTTTGGCAAAGCGACCCATTTGTTACCCGCAGTCAGATATTTTGTGGAACGGTTTGTTGAAGCAGACTGGGGCATTTATGTGTTTATTACCGATGGCCGATTAGATGATTTGGCAGCGGTGAAGAAGTATTGTATTGACCTAGCTCATAAAATTGAACGGGGCGAGCGCAATAAGCTCAAATTGGTCATGGTTGGAATAGGTGAGGAAATTGATGAAGCCCAAATGGAAGAGTTAGATGATTTAGAAACTGGAACGGAAGTGGATTTGTGGGACCATAAGATTGCTAAAGATATGAAAAATTTGGCCGAAATATTTGCTGAAGTGGTCAGTGAAAGTGTCATTATTGTACCTAATGACGGCGTAATTCGTGATGCCAATCGTAATGTTATTAAGGATTATCGCGATACAGGTTTACCCGCACTAATGACCTTTGATTTACCCGCTGATTCAGACTGGTTCACTTTAGAAGTAGCAGGGCAAACTGTCGCCCAAAAAATCCACCTGTAAATAATTAGGGAATACGGAGTCCAAAGCCGTAGGCTTTGAGCAGTGGGTCAAAGCCTACGGCTTTGGACTCCATCGCCATCACCTGAAAATTTTCAGGGAGATTTTTATTTTTAATTTGAAGCAATTATATTACGAACTATTGTAAGGGAGAATTTTATGCCAACTTTAGACATGCCTCGCGGCGATGCATTGAAAGAATCTAAAAATGTACAGCAACCTTTTGGTAAGGTTAATTATTGGGATTTGCCAGGTAAACAAGGACGGGGGGTACGAGCAACTATTCTCATGGATGTGGCTCGTGAGGGCGTAAAAATGGGCATTGCCATAGATGGAAGTGCCTCCATGGAACCACTTTTTGGGCGCAAGCCTTTAGGAGCTTTTTTACCTCCCCCTCCCAATAATGTTAAACCCGCGGCTCAAGCCATGAGTGCCTATTTAGCTAGTAAAGCGGCTGACGGTAAAGTCACCGCCGTTTATTGGGCTACTGGTCCAGACGGTCAAGCTATTGAAGTTTTAGGTAATTTTACGGCAGCAGAGGCGGAAAGTTTTTCTTTTGCGCCACCTAAACATTATGGAACGGGGACGCAACTCCTGCCTGTCTTAAAATATTTTACCGATGGACAACAACGCCCTGACCTATATGAAGCCAAATTAGGGATGTATGTCTTTATTACTGATGGGCAAATGAAAGATATAGAAGCGGTTAAACAATATTGTACGCAATTAGCCCATGATATTGAAGCAGGTCGTCGTAATGATTTGAAATTATTCATCATTGGACTAGGAGAACAAGTCGATGAAAGCCAGTTAGATGAATTAGATGACCTTGATACAGGTACAAGTATTGATTTATGGGATACTCGCCTAGCATCAGAAATGAAAGAACTGGCGGAAATTTTTGCGGAAGTTGTTGATGATGAGAATGTTATTTTAGTGCCAAATGATGGAATAGTCCGCGATAGTGCCGGGCGAGTCATTAAGGATTATCGCGATAGTGGTTTGCCTGGGGTCTTAGAATTTTTATTACCCACAGGTGATACCGCTTTTTCACTGGAAGTGGGTGGCAATAGGATTACCCAATCGTTGGTGTAATTGATATATACTGTAGTCATCCGATGACTGTCAATCATCGGATGACGAAAAACCAAAATACCATGTATTACTATTTTTTATTGAAAGATAACTATTTAACATTAAACTTACAAAGGATAAAGCCCCATGCCCACTCATAATCAAACAAAATTACGTTTAACCTCTTTGATGTTAACCATCCTATCTTTCAGCTTAGGATTAGCAAGTTTACTTGTATTAACGTTGGTACTGCTAGGATTTAATATTACTCAACGTTGGGCCGTAACTCATTTAGAAAATATGAACCAACAAATTCAAAATCTAACGACTAATAAAATAACCTATACCATTCCTCTAAGCGATAATATTCCCTTGAAGGCTACCTTTGCGCTGACCGAAGGGATGCCAATTAAAGTTGCGCTTAATATTAGTCAAACGTTACCCGTGAATATGAAGATTCCTTTCAAAGATAATATCATCATTCCCATCAACACAATTATTCCCATTCAACAGTCTTTTGACGTAGCCATACCCTTATTAGGGCAAAATATCCCCGTTTCAATTCCTATTCAGGGTAATATTCCTATAGATTTGACCGTAGCTGTACCCATTAATACCATTATTCCGATTGATAGTCAATTGCCCATCAATTTACCTATAGATACGGAAATAGTGATAAAACCTAGCCAACCATTAAACATTGATACCCAAGTGCCTATCCAAATAGCGATACCTATTGAAATTGAGTTAAGCAAAACACCTTTTGGCACATCATTGTCACAAACAAACCTGATATTAAATCAACTAATCTCCGTATTAAAAATTACGATAACCATGAGTACCATTGTTTTGGTTTTGGTTACAATTTTATTATTTAGTTGTTTAGCCATAGCCATCTGTACAATTTTTTTCCCAGAAAGAACGATTAGTTTTATGACTAATTATACATTTCTGTCCAGTATGATTATTTCTGAAACAGCCGAACCAACCCACAATAGTTCTAATATCAACGTAGATTCAGGCAAAACCTTGAGGTAAATTTCATGACTAGAGCTACAGAATCTCCAGCAAATAACACCAACAATTTAGCCAATAATCACCCCAAGCCTTGGATAGGGTTATTCTTTCACAGTTTAATTGGTGTCATATTTATGTTAATTAACCTTCCTGAGTTATTACATAAAGTAACTTTAACGTTTTTGGTGGAGAGTCAAAATTCTTTACTCAAAAATGTTGGTTCACTATTAGATAGCCTAATAATACAAACTGAACAGTCGTTAGAAAAATTAGTGGGTGCAGACCCATTTATGACTTTTCAAAACTTGTTAGTCTACACCTTCATTGCCATTTCGGGTTATTTCATTTTATTAACTTTGTTTGCGCTTAGGCATAAAAAGTTAAGTTTTTTAGCGTTAGGTTTAACCAGTTTCGGAGTTGGTGTAGGCTCTACTCACGTGATATCGTGGGGAATCGTGATTGCTTTGATGTTATTGCAGCTTGTCATGATTTTTATAGGGTTCTTAAAAACAATATTGAGCTATTTCACCGCTTTTTTAACTCTGATATTATCAACCATAATATTATTTTTATGGCAATATTCATTTTGGGTGGCTTTAGTTATAGGTTTATTAACTTTAGCCTATATGATTAAAAATGGATTTTTTCGTGCTATAGTGGCTGCTATATTGGGTATAGGCTTAGGTATTGCTACATATTTATTTGGCGAAAAAATATTACGATGGCTACTTGGCATGATTTTGGTCGTTATTCAAACTCTGCAATGGCTCATTGGCATAATTCTCACACCTATCTTGAAATTACTACTGTATATTGCAACTTTACTAGAACCCATTATAGTGCTTATTATGCAATATTTATTTGTGTTTCTTAAAATAGGTGTCGTTATTATTTTAATTTTGGGGATTTTATCTACGCTAGGTCATGTATTTGCTGACCAATTCAAAGCCGCCTGGCTTACAGGTAAAGGCAAAAAAAGCCTCATGTTAGGCACTTTCTCAATTGGCGCAGCTTTAGGCTTAGTTTTTCTTACGAGTATGGCTAACGTTCAACTAACGAATAGTATACACAAAAGTTGGCACAAAAGTTGGCAAGTAGTAGGCACCACCATAAACCTGCCAACAAATCAAAATCAGGTAGCTGAAGCAAAAATTATGACAGCTTTCACTCTTTTGATGTATCCAGATGTGAAAAATTTTTGCCTCAAATACCTAACTTCTGCTACTACTCCCATAATTGACACCGCTTTATTGCTTTTTGTCATTATGCTTAGTAGCATGAGCTTATTAAGGCATTTGGTTCCCCAGTTAGACACTTCAGTGGAAGAAAATTTACTTTTTTTGCCTCATGAATGGTTGATGATATTTGGCCCATTATTACTAAGTGTAGCCGTCATCTTTATACAACAAATTGCCAAAGGAGAAAGTGAGGGATAATATTATGAAAAAAACCTTTTTTATTTTCGTTATCAACATAGTTATAATTACAGGTTGTGTAGCAACCCCACCAAATGAGTCGAGTAATAATATTCCCGCGACGACGGTATCTACCACCGTTCAAGCCATAATTTCAGCGACAGTTACGGTTAATGTACCTTCCCCCACCACCATACCTACAAATACCGCCCTATTGGCAACTGAAACCTCGATTCCAGTTGCCACCGATACAACAACTCCGACTCCGCTGCCACCACCAACGGAAACCCCAACTCAAACGCCAACTCCATCAGCCACATTTACCACCACCCCAACCCCAACCCCAACGGTTACTTCTACGCCAGCCATTAAGAATTTATTAGATAAGAAACTTATTAATGTTGCCGCGCGTGATTATTGGTCGCTAGAATTTGAAGTTACGCCTGAAGAACCAACCATGGTATTACAAGGCGAATTTGTGGCCATGGGAGGCTCAGGAAACGACATAGACTTGTTTGTCATGGATGAAATCAACTTGAAAAATTGGGAAAATAATCACCCCGCGACATTTATCTACCATTCAGGCCAATTAACGGCGGCTAAGTGGGAATTAACTTTATCACACCCCGATGTTTATTACATAGTATTCAGTAATAGATTTTCCTTGTTCAGCAATAAGGTCGTTAATGCGACAGTTACGCTTAAAAAATCCTAACTACTCAGCCAGAATCCGCGAAGGACGCTAAGAAAAGCAAAGTTTTGTTTTTTTCTTCCGATTTCTTCGCGTCTCTTAGTGGATTCTATTCTTAGCCAGTAGTTACAGTTACGTTTATGTAGCCCCCCCTAAATTGCCAAAATAAGCAAACAGCTTACAATTAGCGATTATAAGGCTTTGAGCCTTATAATCGCTAATTATTCGTGGGGGTGGCTGTCGCCTGGTGGCGGCCCTTGTCTTCAAAATAAGTGGGCGGTTGCGAGCAGCAAGCGTCGGTGGGTTCGACTCCCATCTAAGCAAGCGTCGGTGGGTTCGACTCCCATCTACTCCCGTAACACAAAAGCCAGTGAGTGATAATGCTCACTGGCCTTTTGTTATCTAAAGAATCGGAGTCGCAACGCTTGCTTTGCGAACACACAGCAAGCTGTGTGACTCCACTAAAGCAACGATAATTACATGTGCAACGGCTCGCCCAAAGCCGCATGCGCCGCTTCCATGATGACTTCGCTTAATGTGGGGTGCGGGTGGACGGTGTTGGCGAGTTCCTCAAGGGTGGCCTCCAGGTGAATCATGCCTGTTGGCCCCGCTAACAACTCCGTCACATGGCCGCCGACCATGTGAACGCCAAGAATTTCGTTATATTTACTTTCGGCCACAATTTTGACAAAGCCAGAAGTGTCATTCATGCCGAGAGCTTTGCCATTTGCCATGAAGCCAAATTTACCCACTTTCACGTCATAGCCCTGCTCTTTGGCCTGCGCCTCAGTCAAGCCGACGGACGCGACTTCGGGATGAGTGTAGGTACAACGGGGCATATTGACATATTTCAAGACACGCGTCTGATGTCCCGCAATGGCCTCCGCCGCAATAATCCCCTGCGCGCTGGCGACATGGGCGAGAGCAAGTTTGCCCGTCACGTCACCAATGGCATAAATGCCAGGCACGTTGGTTTGCATTTTGTCATTAACAGTAATATAACCCCGTTGGTCAACGACCACCCCCGCCGCGTCAAGGCCAATATCGTTACTATTAGGAACAATTCCAATAGAAACCAACACTTTATCCGCCGTAAGGGTTTCACTTTTACCATCTTTGCTTATCGTTACGGTAACGCTGGTGCCATTATCTTCAACTTTGTCTACTTTCGTGCCAACACGAGTTTTAATGCCCGCTTTGGTGAACAATTTTTCGACCTCTTTGCTCACCTCAATATCTTCCAATGGCAACACATTCGGTAACATTTCGACGACGGTCACTTCCGTGCCGTAACTTTTGAACACGTAGGAGAACTCCATGCCAATCGCGCCCGCGCCAATGACTATCATGGATTTGGGGGCTTCGGTCAATTGTAAGGCATGGTGATAGGTCAATAAGGTGGTGCCATTAATTGCCACGCCAGGAATTTGACGAGCGCGCGCCCCGGTCGCAATGATGATATTTTTGGCGGTGTGAACTTCGCCTTTGACTTCAACCTGAGTGGCACTTTTCAGTTTGCCGCGCCCCTCTAACACATCAATTTTATTTTTCTTCATTAAAAAGGCGATGCCTTTCACTAAGCGTTCACTGACTTGGCGACTGCGTTTATGCGCCACGCTGTAATCTACTTGCAAGTTATCGAAACTAAAGCCAAAGGTTTTGCTATCGTGCTTGAGTAAATTGACCACCTCAGCATTTCGCAATAAAGATTTCGTAGGAATACAGCCCCAATTCAAGCAGATACCCCCTAAATGTGTCTCTTCAACCACAGCCGTTTTTTGCCCTAGTTGACTTGCTTTGATGGCCGCAACATATCCCCCCGGCCCTCCACCAATCACAATTGTATCGTAGTTTGCCATGTTTTGTATCCTTGAATTAAAATGAAAGTGGCTGCATTATAACATCATTCAGCCTAAATGAGAAATGTCTTTTAGAAATTGGCAACCTCACCAATTGCGTGTACAATAGAAAGAAATCAGTTAATCCTGTGAAGGTGTAAATAAACAAATGGAACAACAGAAAAATTACGAACCTGCTTACATTACAATTGTGGAAGGCCCCCCGCCTGAATTTCGAGAAATAAATCATGAATGGCCTTTGGGCGTGTTAGAAAGCCAAGCCAGAGGCGATGTGGCGTTATGTGAAATGCGTACCATGAATGGACCCAAATTGGCTGAACGTTGCCATTTGGCCTGGCGACAAGGCCGCGCCGCTTATTTTGATTTTCCCGCAGGTGATGGTACTCGCGGTGAGCTTTCGATTTTGGCAGTCCGTTGGGAAGAGGTGGAAGAAGGCCATAAACTCCACTTGTGGCTTAAAATTTAGTTTAACGGAGTCCAAATCTTCAGATTTGACGGCCTAATCTAACAAATCTAAAGATTTGGACTCCCGTTTCTACCCTTTACCCCCGTCATGTGATGGGGGTTTTGTTTTTCATTAGCCGTAAAACTCTGATTTTATTGGACTATTTTTGCCAAAAAACCAGATTTACCTATAATTATGGCTAACTTCTAGGGTTATTCACCATAAAACTCCGAGATTATGTATTTACAACGGAGAATATAGACCTACAAGGTTTCCAAAACCTTGCAGGTCTGATAATCTTACGCAAATAACTCTAAGAATTATCGGATACCTCTTATTTTTTGCTTATCTAAAGGAGATTGGGCATGGAAACAGTAATCCAAACAGTAGGTTCTAGCGGGTGTTTTCTATTGATTGTAGGCGGCGTTTTTTTCTTCATGCTGACCCGTTCATATGTTAAAGCCCCCGCTAATCGGGCTTTTGTCCGCACGGGGGGCTTTTTTCGGAGCAATGAAGCCCCGCCAACGGTGGTGATGAATGGTGGGGCATGGGTCTTTGGGATTATCCATGAAGTGAGTTGGGTTGATTTAGGTACGATGGCAATTGAAATTGAACGGACGGAAGCCAACGCCTTGTTGACCAAAGACCCGCAATATGCCGATATTCGGGCAATTTTCTATATTAAGGTTGCCCCTACCGTTGAGGGCATTATTACGGCGGCGCGGACAATTGCGGTTAGTACCAAAGCAGTTGACTCCGAGGCAGTTAAAAACTTGGTTGATGCCAAACTAGAGGGTGCATTACGAGATGTGGCGGCCACTTTTAGCCTGATGAGCTTGCATGAAGAACGCGGCAATTTCATTAAGGGTGTGCAAGAACGGGTTAAAGATGACCTGGAAGAAAATGGCTTGGTGTTAGAAAGCGTCAGTATTTTAACCCTGAAAACGGCACGACAAGGCTCATTCGGTACGGATGATATGTTTGGGGCGCAAGTGGCGCGGGCAAACGCCGAAAGTATTCAAAAGGCCAACCGTGAGCGTAATGAGATTGAACGACGGACGGAAGTTGAACTTAAACAGCAAGATGTGGATGCGGCCAA
>JAIFLK010000054.1 GCA_020049115.1 Chloroflexota bacterium
GCAGGAGACCACTCCCATGTTTAGCTTCACCACATGTTTCGTATTATTGGTTATCTTTGCCATTGTAGGTTATTGGGATAATTGGCGGCGGTCTCATCGGGGGCAACCAATAAAACTCTCCCCTGCCAAAATCGCGGCCATGATGGTGATTGTCGCCATTCTGAGCTTTCCGATTATAACGGCTTTGGGGCGCGGTTACATGTTATTTCAATGGTCACTGTCCTTTCAATTCTATTACTGCTTTTGGGGCTTGGCGGTCATAGTTGGGGCGGCTTTATTAGTTGCGGCAGTCTCGGTTTTGTTGCAGGACTAGCATTTAATTGTAAGCTGACCACAAAGCGCGTCCCCAGCCCCGTCACACTCTCCGCCTTAATCGTTCCGCCATGCGCCTCCACAATTTCCTTACTAATTGCCAATCCTAACCCCGTCCCTTGCCCCCGCTTCCGACTTTTATCCACCTGATAAAATCGCTCAAACACCCGCGCCAATTCATCAGCAGGAATCCCGCCCCCCGTATCGGTCACGCTAATATCTAACATTTTGAGCGAGGGCTGCCGTTGCGTCGTCACCGTCACCCGCCCACCTTCGGGCGTATGACGAATGGCGTTATCTAACAAATTCGTAAAAACCTGCGCCAAACGGTCGCCATCTCCCACCACTTGGGGCAATTCCACCTTATCATACTGTAATTTAATTTGCTTTTGCGTGGCCTGTGGTAGCATACGCTGCATGGCATGAGTCAAAATCGGCATTAAATCCAAACTTTGCTGCCGAATCATCACCTGCCCCGAATCAAGCCGCGCCAAATCTAGCAAATCCTCTACCAAACGGCTTAAGCGGCCCGCTTCCTGATAAATGATGGTCGCCGCCCGTTGTTGCGCTGTTATATCAGGGGTCGCGCCCTCCGCAATGGCCTGTGAAAACCCCTTAATAGAAGTTAATGGTGTTTTTAATTCATGCGAAACATTGGAGACAAAATCACGCATGGCCTGTTGATTGGCCGCGACCTGCTCAATCATCAAATTAAAACTACTCGCCACCTGCCTAATTTCCAACGGGCCAGCCTCCCGCAAACGGGGTTGATAATCCCCTTTAGCCAGAGCCTCCGTTGCCTCCGCAATTTCCTGTAATGGCCTCGCAATGGAACGGGCGATTAACACACTTAATAACAATGACACCAATGTAGCGACAATGGCCGCTAAAACAAAACTCCAGCTTGACTCCGAAATAAAACGGGTAATTACGGGAAATTCCTGGTCAACAATCACCAAATGAACTTGGCGTTGGTCGCTCAAAGTGAAAGTGTTGATGAGAATATAACGTAATGGTGGGTCGCCGCCTGGCTCAAACTCAAAAAAGCCCGTCGGCTCTTCTAGTATGGAAAGGGGTTGGTTAAAACGGCGCAACTGTTCCCCCTCTAACAATTGCCTTGTGTCAAGCAAGACCCAACTTTGCTCATCTAGCAACAACAGCCGACTACGACTGCGCCGCGCCACATTCGCTATTCGTGGCATAAGTTGGTCAGATGAGAGCTTATCAGAAGAGCTTAATTCAGCCTTAACTCGTTCTGCTTGCAACGCCAGCCGTTGGTCATTCAGCCGATTTTGTAACGGGCGCGCCGTCAAAATCAAGGTGCTAAAGGCCAAAAGCAGGCTCACCATGATGATGAGAATGTAAGATAATATCAGCCGTTGGCTCAGTTTCATTGACATATTTAGCAATGAATTATACGAATTTTACGAATTAAAAACAAACCAATTCGTGTAATTCGTGTAATTCGTTGCTATACTCAGTATTTCAACATTTGGGGGAGTCATCGGATGACTCCCCCAAAATGTTGAAATACTGATACTGCGTTTCAAATGAAAATGACACTTTTGGCATAGGAGTCCGCAATTATTTGCGGGCTGTCCGCAAAGGATTGTGGACTCCTAGTGGTCATCATAAAAGTGTAAGTCTCGAATGAAACGGAGTATAAAATTATTCATTCACCACAAATTTATAGCCCACGCCCCACACCGTCTCAATTTTAATATCAGGGTCGCCGCTGAGTTTCTCCCGCAAATGAGCCACATGCACATCAACCGTGCGGGTTTCGCCATAAAACTCAAAGCCCCAGACTAAATTTAACAGTTGGTCACGACTTAAGACCAGCCCTTTATGCTCTAAAAAGGTGTGTAACAAATCGAACTCTTTACTCCGCAAATTGAGCAATTCACGCCCCAAACGGGCCTCGCGCCGCTCAATCTCCACCCGTAACGAAGCGACATGATAGCTAGACTTGGTCGTTATGGTGGGCGTAACTCGTCGCAAAACGGCCTTGACCCGCGCCACCAACTCGCGCGGATTGTAAGGTTTTGTCATATAATCATCCGCCCCCAACTCCAGCCCCACAATTTTATCCACATCATCATCCCGCGCCGTCAGCATGATAATCGGCATATCGCTGCGCGCCCGAATCCGCTTGCACACTTCCCAGCCATTTAGCTCTGGCAACATCAAATCTAACACCATAAGCGCGGGCTTTAACCGTTCAAATTGACTTAAGGCGGTTAAGCCATCGTAAGCCACCTCAATGTGATAGCCCTCATTTTGCAGATAAAGCTGGCTGAGTTCAATAATATGGGGTTCGTCATCTACCAGTAATATAATTTCTTTTGCCATGGGCATACCTCTAAATTGATTACAGTAAATATAACGTCAAAAGGGAATTTCTACAATTGTGAGTAATGCAAACAGCCCCAAATCAATGACCTGGGGCGGGGTTTGTTATACGTCTACATTGGGTTAGGTTTGTATTGCAAGTTATTTTTGGCGCGGGGCAAAGATATGTTGCGAATCTTGCGAGGAATTGGCCCAAAAATCTGTGGCTCGTTGGTCTAATTCAGCCACCATGGTCTACCTCATAATAATTTGTGATGAAATTTTACCACAATACGGGACGGGCTAAAAATGGAGATTCGCTTGTCGCGCCATGAACCACGCTGCCAGCCATCATCGCGGGTTGGGAAGCTACTCATGAGGTCGCGGCTGTGAGTTGAGGTAACTTCTATGCCTTATTCGTGACCATATAGGTTAAAATCCCCATAATTTTGTTGACATTGCTGATGTGATATTCGTCACTATCCACAGACACCGTTTGCCCAATCAAATTCAGAAATTTCCAGGTTGTCCCCGTGGTGCTAACGCCGTAAATCACCTCTAAGGGATTGCCTTCCCGTTCATTAAATATCTGCGCCGCAATCATCGTGGCAATGGCCTGCCCTAAACCTGCTTTAATGTTATCTTTTTTGGCCTCAGCTATCGCCACTACGGGCGCAGTGAGCGTGAGTTGGTTAGGCGATTGGCTGATTAAAAAATCACAAAAACCCGTCAATTGTTGTTTAGGGTCAACCTCAAAGTTAATCCCTGAAAAAATGCTCATTTTACTGGCGAGTTCTAAGCGCAACTCGCCCAAAATAGGGGCCACAATCCACTCAGAACGGGATTTTTCGGTATCAATCGCCACGGCAATCGGCACAAAATCGTCTAATAACTTAATCAAACGGGCATTAGGTTCAATGGGAGGCACTTGACGAAATAGCGGCAAACTCGTCTCCATTGTTAAATTAAATTGCGTTTGTACCTTTTTTAGGGTGAATTTATTGTACGCCATAATTAAATCTCCTTGCCTTTATTATTGCCCCAGGCGTGACTCATGTCAAATGTAACGGCTTCATAAGATGGGCTAAAAATATAAAATGGCCGCTATTGTGATGATAGCGGCCTGTTTTATTAGTAACTATTTGCGACGCGGCGCAAAGATATGCTGCGAATCTTGCGCGGTAAAAATGGTTTTATCTACTTGGGTTATTCGCTGCATCAGATTTTTTACCTCGGCTTGGGTTAACACTTGCCGTAGCCATAATTGACGTAGCAGATTCTTTAAGTCAAGCGTAAGAATACCCACCGCGTCGCAATATCGAAGCGCGCGGCGGTCATTGGTTAAAAGGCGGCTATGGTAATAATAAGCCAGGGCAATCCCTTCACGTTCACCGTCATGGAGTGGCGCGGGTAATGTTTGTAGCCAGGTTTGAGTCGATTCATTAAGATACATCACCTTAATTTGGCCTGTTTCGATAGCCGCAAATACCCGTTGCAAATGGTTAGCACCATAGCTAAGGCCAGCTTGTAATTCACGATCAACTGCGGGCGGAATTACAATGGGTTCACCCAGTAAAGCTTGTAATGATAACAAAGCATCTGCTGCCGCAAAAGAGCCAAGAATATTGGTATCACTAATTATCATGCCCCATGAACTCCTGGGGAATTGGCCCAAAAATCTGCGGCTCGTTGGTCTAATTCAGCCACTGAGTCAGAGTCATTACAGGCATGAACAGGCGCACCCCGTTCATACAGAATATCTTGTAACTCCCAACGGGTTATCCCCGCCAAATCAGCCGCCTTCGCCAGACTACAGCTATCAGCTAGATAAAGTTGAATGGCCTCCTCTAGCGTGGCCTGTGATGGCAAAGGCTCATCCGCATCCAAACGGTTTAACTGTTCAGTGAGCCAGTGTCTATCCGCAGGTGTAAGAAATAGAATCAAATCTAACACGTCTTGGGCGTTTATGGTGGCTAAATCAATGGTTTTAATGGTCATGGTTCACCTCATAATAATTTGTGATGAAATTTTACCACAGGAGGGGATAAGGTAAAAATAAGCAGGCTAGATTAGGGATGCAGGCAAGTAAACCCATTGGCTGTCTAGTGGAAAGAAACTGTATGTAGAATCTTATGTAACTACTTTAGCCATACCCTAGGACAAAATAAAAAACCCTCTCAATTGAGAAGGTTTTTGTTATATTATCATGCTAAATTATTTAACTTTGAGTTTGTTATTAGCAGATTTAGAGATACGTGACTGTAATGATTGTAATACATTCATGCCTTTTTTCGCCACAATGACTTCACCCTGAGCCATAGCTACCAAGGCAATCATTGCAATAAAATAAGCAATAAATATCATCACCACCATTAGTGCGATTACTACTATTGTTATTATTGTAATGTCCATATTAACCTCCTTTTTCAAAGTAAAATACTTTGAGATAGTTTTAAAACACCCTAACTACTTAAAAATGGTGTTCTATGTCATTTTAGATGGCTAAATAGAGCATTACTAGTAATTTGGCCTGCAAAAAATACGAGTTTTATGCTATTTGACAAAAGCTATAAAAAGTGAAACATAAAAGATAATTGCTCACCCCCTTAGATTGCATTGTATTTGTTATTTTTGTGTTGTAATAGCCAAAGTTAACCATGATCAGCAAACTCAAATTTATAAATTGCCCCAACAATTCCCCATTAACCAACAAGGAAACTAATAGACGGTCAGGTTCATGCAAA
>JAIFLK010000198.1 GCA_020049115.1 Chloroflexota bacterium
CCCATTACGGGACTCCGCAATGAGGCGCGTCAGAAATTGATACGTTTCCAACCCGCCACCGTGGGGCAGGCGGGGCGTATTGCGGGGGTGAACCCTGCCGATATTAGCCTGTTGTTGGTTCATCTGGAGCGTTGGGGGCATCGGAAGTAAAACACAATGGGGCAGGCACAGAGGCACGGAAATTATTTTTCCGTGCCTCTGTGTTTTTTGTGTAGTATCAATTCACCTTTAGCCAGACTCGTGATATAATGGGGGCAACTATCATGGAGGCCGCGTGGTTTACAGTCATCAGGTGACTTCAAGTCACCTGATGACTATAAATTACGCGGCCTCCACCTAATTACTTCTCATTTTTAATTTTTAATTTCTAATTCCCTGGAGAGTCTCATGGTCACGCGAAAATTAGTTGCCATTTTAAGTGGAGTCATGGTGGGTATGTTAAGCACCGTTATACCCATTTTAGCGCATAGCGGTAACACCGACAGCAACGGTGGGCATACCTGTGATGTGAAGATTTATGGCGAAAAAGAGTGCGCTAAATGGGGCGCGCCACCTGATTATTACCATTATCATCATCGCCCCGTGGTTGCGCCCACGCCGACCCTTTTCCCTGAACTTCCGCCTGATACGGAGGCAACAACCTCTACTGACCCCAAAGTGAATAATCGTTTCTATAACGGCAATTTTGAATTTGGCTTTTATCAAACCCCGTTAGGCCGTTCACCCCATAATTGGGGCTGGTTTATGAATGACCAAGCGGCGGGCAAATATGGCATGTTTGATTACCCCGATTTGAAAATTGCTTGCTCCGATGATTTGGACGCGTCAACCAAAGGCAAAAGTGCTTTAGCCTTGCAAATGAACTCCACCGACCAAGCCAATGCTTGGCTCGGCATTTATCAGATGGTGCATGTGACCCCAGGTGTAGATTACGTTTTTTCGATTAGCGGCACAATTCAGGTGGCTTTTGGTTTTAAGCCTCTGGGTGATAATCATCGGGTCTATATCGCATTTGACCAAAATGGTGGCACCGATTGGCGCGCCATCCCTGAAAAAGGCTGGCAGCGTCTGCCCTGGCGTGAGCAAGACCTTGATTTTACGGGCGCGGTGACGGAGACCGAACAAATATTACAAATTGAGGACTATTTCACCGCCGTGACGGCGCAATCCAAAAAATTGACCGTCTTTATCGGAGCGCGACGGGCCTATCCCAATATTCGTTCCTCACGTATTAGCCTAGATTGTGCCTCCTTGTTGCCGCTTAATAAAGTGTCACCTTATCCCTACGCTGACCCCTTGAGCGACTTCTCGGCGGTGGCGGTGGACGTGGCCTTGAATAGCGAAACGCCCCCGATGGCAGCAACGGCGGCCCCCGCGACGCAAGCCAAACTTGTTCCCATGGCCTCAGCCCCAACTGTGATTGAAGCCGCAGCCTCTTCCCCTAGTAATTTACCTGTCACGGGACAGGCCGCGGCCTTGATTGCCCATGCGGGTGGCATCATTGATGGCAAACCGCAGGCATTGCCCGTTGCCATTTTAGCTCTCGTGGTGATTATCGGCTTATTTGGTACGGGTTGGTGGTATAGCCGCGCCGAGGAAGAATGAGCGCGGAATGGCAGGAGTCCGCAATCCTTTGCGGGCTGTCCGCAAATAATTGCGGACTCCTGCGTAAGTCCAATAGCTCTGAGCATTAAAAACAAAGCGAGACCCTTGTCATCGAGGGTCTCGCTTTTTTATATACACTAAACTCAATTCAGAGGAGAGTTAGTTATAAACAATTAAATTTCCCATGTTTGGGGTGACCGCCAGAGGCTGGAGAGAATCAATTCTCGTAGGAAAATCATCTCTTTGGGTAAGCGGTCATATAAATTGAGGAACAATTCTTCATGGGATAAGATTTCAGTGACCCATTCTTCACGGCTAACGGCCATAATGTTGTTGAAATCCTCTTCTTTGAAACTTTCCAACCCTGTCCAATCAATGTCTTGATAGCGTGGCACCCACCCTAACAAACTTTCTTGGGCAACGGCCTTGCCTTTAGAGCGTTCCACAATCCATTTTAAGACGCGCATGTTTTCGCCAAAGCCAGGCCACACAAACTTGCCATTTTCATCTTTGCGGAACCAGTTCACGCTAAAAATACGGGGGGGGTTGGGAATAGAGCGACCAAATTGCAACCAATGGTTGAAATAACTCGCCATGTGATAACCACAGAAAGGTAACATGGCTAACGGGTCTCGGCGAACTTTACCGACGGTCCCTGCGGCGGCGGCGGTCATTTCAGACCCCATCGTGGCGGCCATGTAAACCCCATAATTCCAGTTGAAGGCTTGGTAAACTAATGGCACAACGCTGGCTCGGCGACCACCAAAGATAAAGGCCGAAATCGGCACGCCTTCGGGGTTTTCCCAATTGGGGTCAATGGACGGGCATTGATAAGCGGGCGAGGTGAAGCGGGAATTGGGGTGAGAGGATTTGCGCCCACAGTCAGGAGTCCACTCTTGGCCTGTCCAGTCAATTAAATTAGCTGGTGCTTCTTTGGTCAAATCTTCCCACCACACATCGCCATCGGGGGTTAAAGCCACATTGGTAAAAATGCTGTTTTTGCTGGCAGAAGCCAACGCATTGGGGTTTGATTTGGCGGAAGTGCCTGGGGCGACTCCAAAGTAGCCATTTTCGGGGTTAATGGCATATAAGCGGCCATCTTTCCCTGGCTTAATCCAGGCAATATCATCACCCACCGTGGTTACTTTCCAACCCTCAAATGAGGTGGGCGGGATGAGCATGGCAAAGTTTGTTTTACCACAAGCACTGGGGAAGGCCGCCGCGACGTAAGTCTTTTCGCCGTCAGGAGATTCCACGCCCAAAATGAGCATGTGTTCCGCCAACCAGCCTTCATCACGAGCCAACACGGAGGCGATACGCAGCGCAAAACATTTTTTGCCTAACAAAGCGTTCCCGCCGTAGCCACTGCCATATGACATAATGGAGCGTTCTTCGGGGAAGTGAACAATATATTTGGTGTCGCTACAAGGCCAAGCCACATCTGCTTGACCAGATTCTAACGGCATCCCGACTGAATGTAAACATGGCACAAAATCGCTGTCACCTAATACATCTAATACGGCGCGCCCCATGCGGGTCATAATCTTCATATTCGCCACCACATATGGCGAGTCGGTCAATTCAACCCCAATGTGAGCAATGTGTGACCCTAATGGCCCCATGCTAAAGGGAATGACATACATGGTGCGGCCTTTCATAGAACCATCAAAGAGGCCATTCAAAATCTTCTTCATTTCTTTTGGCTCCATCCAATTATTGGTGGGGCCAGCATCATTCTTGCTTAAACTACAGATATAGGTGCGGTCTTCTACCCGCGCCACATCACTGGGGTTAGAACGAACCAAATAACTGTTGGGGCGTTTTTCTTCATTTAATTTAATGGCTGTGCCTGATTTCACCATCAAATCAAACATGCGGTCATATTCTGCGTCAGAACCATCACACCATTCAACCTTGTCAGGTTTACAGAGAGCAGCTGTTTCCGCCACCCATTTTTTAAGGTTTTCGTTCTTTACGTAAGCTGGAAATTCCATTGTTCCTCCAAATTGATTGTAATATAATTTAGTAAAAGCTAGTCAGCTAATCACCAATCAGCGTGTCAGCTAATCAACCTGACGGGCTGATACGCTGATTGCTGACTAGCTAACTTGCTTAAGTGTAAACGAAAAATGGTTTTTAGTCACGCAACAAATGAATAGTTTTTGCCCTAATCACTTAGCGAGTTTTTAACCTAGCCACATGGCTAGGTAAGTTGATGAAATTACCCTTTATAAGGCTTAAAGCCTTATAAAGGGTATCATAATTGCTTAACTTTATCCCAAATAATATCCGCCACCGCCACTTTGCTCATTAACGGTAACTCCTCGATGGTACCATTGGCAAACAACAGCGTGACGCGGTTAGTATCTACCGCAAAGCCCGCGTCGGTGGCAGAGACGTTATTGGCCGCAATGAAATTGAGCTTCTTGCGGGCCAATTTACTTTGAGCATTGGCCATCAAATTTTCTGTCTCGGCGGCAAAACCAACCGTAATACGTGGCCCAAACCCGCGCTCTTTTTGCGCGGCCACCTCTGCCAGAATGTCAGGATTACGTACCATTTCTAAGGTTAAGCCTTCCGTCTCAGCCACTTTTTTAATTTTCTGCTCGGCCACCGTTTTAGGCCGAAAATCAGCCACCGCCGCCGCCATGATGAGCGTGTCGGCCTGATTACTGTGGCTTAAGACCGCATTCAACATCTCTGCTGCTGAATTGACCCGCACGATGTCTAAGCCAAATGGCTCAGGCAAAGCCACCGTGCTGATGAGCGTGACCCGCGCCCCTCGGTCACGGGCGGTGGTCGCCAGGGCATAGCCCATCTTGCCGCTAGAGTGATTACTAACAAAGCGCACAGGGTCAATGGCTTCCCGTGTGCCACCCGCCGTAATAACAACTCGTAAGCCTGCCAAGTCGCCCTGTTGCGCCAAGAGGTGTTGCGCTTGATTAACCACTTCCTCCGCCTCCACCATGCGCCCTAGCCCCTGCGCGCCAGAGGCCAATCGTCCTGTTGCGGGGCCGATAAAGTTGATTTTATTCGTCCACCGCTTTAAGATACCAAAATTGGCTTGCGTCGCGGGATGTTGCCACATGTCGGTTTCCATGGCGGGGGCAATCAGCATGAGCGCGGGCGTGGCCAGGGCAATCGCCGTAAGGAGATTATCGGCCAGGCCATGCGCGAGTTTGGCCAGGGTGTTGGCGGTAGCGGGGGCAATAATGAGCAAATCGGCCTCATCTGCCAGGGTGATGTGGGGGATATTCTCGCCACTAGGAATGTCAAACATATCGGTGTAAACTCGCCGATGGGTTAGGGCTTGGAAGGTTGTGGGCGTAATAAATTGTTGGGCGGAGGCGGTCATCACCACATCAACCTGCGCGCCTGCTTGGACAAGACGGCTGCAAATGGTAGCGGCTTTATAAACCGCAATGCCGCCCGTAATACCGAGGATAATGCGTTTATTGGCTAAAGGATTTGGCATGGTGTGTCACCCGCTACATAATCGTTAGGCATATCATAAACTAAAATGGTTATTTTGCCAAGTTAGGAAGTTTGCCTACGGAGTCCAAATCTTTAGATTTGAGTCCCAAACAAATCTGAAGATTTGGACAGCAATTCTCATTTTGGGAAGCGGAAACGAGGAGATTTTCCAATAGGACTTACGCAGAACCCTCACCCCGACCCTCTCCCACAGGGCAAGGGAGTAAAACTTCCCTCCCTTTGGGGGGGACTGAGGGGGGGGATTTTGCCTTTTTGCGTAAGTCCTA
>JAIFLK010000247.1 GCA_020049115.1 Chloroflexota bacterium
CGACTGATGGCCGAAATTTCTATTTCCGCCATATTCAGCCAACTGGCATGAACGGGCGTGAAATGAAACTGGAATTGGTTGGCTAAAGCATGTGCCTGCTCTGGCTCAAAGGTTTCATAAAAAGCCCCATATGAGTGGGTGTTCAAATTATCTTGCACCACTTGAATTTTGGCCTCAGGCGGGAACTGTTGGGCTATATTGGCCATAAACTCAGCATAATCTTGCTTGGTGCGGTGGGGGCGTACCTCGACCCACCGTCGTCCCGTTAATGGTTCTACCGCCACCAAAATGGCTGCGGTGCCTTCACGTTCATACTGATAATCTTCCCGCTGGGGTTGCCCAGCTTTTAACGGTAAGGGTGGCTCCACATGGTCTAATAATTGGTAAGGACGCTCATCCATACAGATAACGGGTTCAGCGGGATTGTAGGGTTTTTCGTACAAATCTAACAAATCTTCCATGCGGGCGATATAAGTGCCATCAATTCGCCCAATGCACCAACTTTTTTTTGCCAGGGTTTGAGTTCTTGCTTTTGCAAGATATTGTAAACTGTGGTCGGTGAAATATGCTCCACCACCTCTAATTCAACCAATTTATCAGCTAACAAACGTACCGTCCATCGGCTGTGTCCTTCATCGGGTTGGGAACAGGTGGTGGCGACCAAGAGAGCCTCATCATGACCACTCAGTTTGCGAGGTTGACCTGAGCGCGGGCGTTCATTTAAGCTCGCTTCTAAGCCCTCTGTTACAAAACGGGCTTTAGTATGGCACACCGTGGCCGTAGTAATGCCTAACTGACGGGCAATTTTTTCATTGCTTTCCCCTGCGGCGGATAATAACAATGTCTTTGCCCGATTGACGCGTCGGACCGAATGTGTCCCTTTTCGGGTTACCTCGGTTAGGGTCGTGCGTTCAGCTTCACTTAAAGTAATGTGATATATTTTGTTTGACATAGAATGGCTCCTTTTTTGTCAAACATTATACCACCTCTATTGTAAAAAAACTAAATGAACAGTGTACTAGTAGACGCGGATTTTTAAAAAGCTAAAAGAAAAATCCGCGTCCCATTTTCTTATCTTGAACAGACGTTAATTGCCCTGATAGTCGTTTCATTTTATAATCTGCGTCATGAAGAACCGTTTAATGTTGGTTGGGTTATGTTTCATGGCCGTCATGGGCGTGGTTATGTTTTATTTGCGTTACAAAACTATTACCGTAACCTTTCGAGATATGGCAACGGGGCGAGTGGTTTCACAAGCGATATTAGAAACCAACGCCGAGATTACCCAACAACCTGATCCTGACACGAAAACCTTTAGCGCAGGTTTTACCGCCAATCCGTTCTTGGCAAAATCAGACATATTGCTTAATGTATTAGCCGCAGGCTACCGCCCAGGCAGCCTCACGCTGATTGTCCCTCGCTGGCAATTTCAACCGCAGGTGGACGTTTATCTTGAACCAACATTAGTGACGGGGCGCGTGTTGGATGCCATGAGCCATAAACCGTTAGCGAATGTTACTTTGCAGGCGGGTTTAGAAAGTTGGCAGCAAATAACGCAAACTGACAAAATGGGCATGTTTCAGTTTTATCATTTGTGGCTCAATGACCCGATTGCTATTCAATCACCGCGCGGCTATAGCCCCACGATGGGCATTGTTTTGCGGGACAAAGCCGATTTGACCACGCCGTTAGAATTAGTCATAGAGCCAACTGTCACGCAAGGCCAAGCTGTTAATATTACGACAGATGAACCTTTGGCGCGGGTGCAATTGAGCGCGGGTTATGGTGCAAATCAACAAACCGTCACGACTGATAAGCAGGGTCGCTTCACCTTTTATCGCCTGGTGCCAGAGGATATTATTACGCTCAAATCGCCTGAATATGCGCCCTTTGAACAGCCCGTCGGGGCGGGGCAATCGCTTAAATTGTCGTTACAACCTTATCATCTACAAACAACTGTTTGGAATAGTTTCACTAATCAGCCCATGGATGCCGCCGAAATTCGCGTTAGCAATGGCCTGACCATCATCACTGACGCGCAGGGTCAAGCGGATTTATCACATTTGGCAGTGCCGAGTGAATTAACCATTGTACGGCCAGGCTATCAAACGATTACGCTGACTTATCAAGGCCAAACCGACCTCAAATTTGACCTTGCTCCCGCCGTATTACAAGGACGTATCATTAACCAAAGCAATGGTCAGCCCCTTCCCCAAGCGACCCTTTATCTCGGTTCAAGTCACAGCCGCGCCGATGATAACGGATTGTTTACTATTACCGCCAAAATTGAGCCGCAAACGCCCCTCATCGTGCAAGCGGCGGGCTATCAACGGGGTTATGTCTATCTTAATGCAACGGGTGTTTTTACCACGCCTGAGACAAAAACCTTTAATAATGTTTTTGAACAATGGCTAACGGCTAAACCATGCGCCACTGTTGACGTGCCATGTTTTGACCTCAGCCTGAATCCTTTCGCCGCGAAAGCCATTTATGTGCCGATACCTTATTTGGGCAGTCGTGACCAAATGTTGCAATTTTTAGATTACATTTCAGCAAGTCAGGAGCTTAATGCGTTGGTGGTAGATGTAAAGGGAGATTACGGTCATATTGCGTGGCACAGTGCTGTTAAACTCGTAACGGAAAGTAAGGCGGATGAGGTGGTGACGGCGGATTGGCTGCCATTGGCGGAACTCGTGACGGAGGCACATAAACGTAATATATATCTCATTGCGCGTTTTGTGGTTTTTAAAGATGACCCCCTCGCTCATGCCAAACCTCAGTTGGCGGTGGTTGATAAAAATAACGAAATTTGGCTTGATGGCGAAAATCTCGCCTGGGCGAATCCATTTAACCCCGAAGTGTGGCAATATAATATTGATTTGGCGCAGGAAGTGGCTGCTTTTGGCTTTGATGAGATTAATTTTGATTACATTCGCTTCCCCTCAGATGGCGTGGTGGAGGCGATTACCTATCAAGAGGAAAACAGCCTTGAGACGCGCACCGCCGCCATTCGTAACTTTATCGCCCAAATGGACGCGGCCCTGGCCCCTTATCCTATCTTTATTTCGGTAGATGTCTTTGGCCTTACCGTGTGGGTGCCGCCTGATAACGACATGAATATTGGGCAACGAGTGATTGATTTAACGCCCCACATTGATTATTTAGCCCCCATGGTCTACCCCTCCACCTTTATTAAGGGTAATTTAGATTACGATGACCCCTCCGCCGAACCGTATGGGGTGGTGTATAATAGCCAACTGGCCGCCGCGAAAATTGTGCCACCTTACGTTAAAGTGCGCCCCTGGCTGCAAGCCTATTGGTATGACCTGGCCGAAATGAAGCTGTTACGGCAAGGGGCAATGGATGCCAACGCGACGGGCTGGGCATGGTGGAACGCGGGCGGCGTGTATGATGACCAACTTTTGGGGGTGACCACTATCACCACCACGAATACCGGGAAAAAATAGCTTGAATAACCGTCTCATCTCTCTCGGTTTGTTTCTATTTGCCGTCTATCTGCTCACCTACACCCCCCGCATCAACTCTAGTGACGGCCTGGCCATGTTCGCCACCGCCGAAAACCTCCTACGGCGCGGCGCGGTGGACGTGGAGCAAATCCGTTGGATGGGCTTGCAACAAGGGACCTATGGCCTTGATGGGCTGCTTTATTCTCGCAAAGGCATGGGCGTACCACTCGCCATGCTGCCCCTCACTTGGCTAGGGCTAATTGTGCCAATCTTCGGCCCCGTCACCACCAGCCTTTTATTTAACGCCTTTGTCACCACACTCACTGCCATGTTACTGGCGCATTACCTCACTCGGCTAGGCTACAGTGAGGCAGTAGGTTTATTAGTTGCCCTCACGTTTGGCTTATGTACCCTCGCTTGGCCTTACGCTAAATCTCTTTTTAGCGACCCCTTTTCAGGGCTACTCCTCCTCACTACAGCTTACTGTTTATTTCAATATCGTGTTAGCATAAATAACGTTGAGGAGTCGCAAAGCAAGCTTTGGGTAAACAAAGCAAGCGTTGTGACTCTTGTGCAAAAGCCACTTGTAATTAATAGTTGGCTCTTTTTGGCGGGCCTGGCCTTAGCTTGGAATATTGCCACCCGTTACGCCGAAGCCATTTTTGTGCCGATATTCGCACTTTATTTGTTACAAACAAGACCTCACAGGTTTTCAAAACCTGTGAGGTCTTTCGTTGACCTTACTATTTTTGGGCTACCCGTTGGCCTAATATTACTGGCAATTGCGTATTTTAATTTTTCTCGCTATGGCGACCCCTTCAATACGGGCTATTTGCCTAACGAAACCTTTAGTGGGTTATGGCTACAGGGCATCATGGGACAATTGATTAGCCCAGGGCGCGGCCTGTTGCTCTACAGCCCAATACTTGGCCTGGCCTTTATTGGCGCGTGGCTATTCTATCCACGCCACCGCGCCGAGACCCTTTTGGCAAGTAGTATCATTTTGTTACATTTGTTGCTCTATGGGAAATGGTTCATGTGGCATGGCGGTTATGCCTGGGGGCCGCGCTTTCTCATACCTACGCTGCCTTTTTGGTGCATTTTGCTCGCGCCGATGGCGGAAAAAGCAGTTGTGACTCGGAGTCCGCAATTCTTTGCGGGCTATCCGCAAAAGATTGCGGACTCCTGGGCAAAGTGGCTATACCTAGCCTTAGCTACACTGAGCTTCATCCCACAGCTGCTCAGTGTGACGATTGATTTTGCTCCCTTCCAAGACTCGCTCATGAACGGTGGTTTGCCGCTGTTTGACCCTGCGACCTTTTTTGAGTGGCAATATTCACCTTTTGTGGCGGCTTGGTCATTCATTCAACAAAATAGCCTGGATGTGGCTTGGGCTTGGCAGGGGCATTTGGCGTGGGGGTTATTCGGATTGCTATGTTGTAATATAGCTTTAACTGGAATCAATTTAGGGTATACTTTTTCTAAATCAGAAGCGGAATATTTACGTAGCACAAGTTTAAACCCGCGCTACCTTTTACTATTTGTAACTATTCTTACCAACTTAATCAGCACTATTGTTTTGTTAGGCCATGCTCACACCTTGCCTTCGCAACCATTACAACAAGCCGTCAATTCAGTTAATAAAACGAGTCAGCCTAATGAGGCGATTATTTTGAATAATCCTGATTTGACCTTGCCCTTTGCGGAATTATATAAAGGTCAGGCAATAGTTCTAGGGCTGAATAATGGGGGTTTTCCCTTGCCGCAGGATATTGAGCAACGGCTCAAACAGGTCATGGCTGATCATGAGCAAATTGTTTGGCTGCCCAATGCTTTGTTGCCACAGGAAAGTGCGATTGAGCAGACGTTATTGGCAAATGGTGTATTATTACGGAGTGAAAATTTTGATGGGCAGCGGGTTTCATGGTGGGCGATGCCGCGTCATTTAATGCAACAGCCATTGCTACCAGAAACCCGATTTGGCGAGGGGATAGAATTACGCCAAATTTCATATTCTAGCCAGGCTCAAGCAGGACACGGCTTGGTTATTGAATTACAATGGCAAACTCAGCAAATTATCACTGAAAATTACCATGTCTTTATTCATTTAGTTAATCAAGTGGGCGAGGTGGTAGCTCAGGCTGACGGGCAGCCAGTTCATTGGACGCGCCCGACCACGAGTTGGGCGGTGGGCAAGAAAGTTACAGACCATTATGGTTTATGGTTGCCTGTTGATATGCCAACGGGCGTGTATCAATTACGTGTAGGCTGGTATCAGCCAAGTAATGGACAACGACTGTTATTACCGAGTGGGGCGGATGCCCTGGAGTTTATAGTGAAGGTGGGGGATTAGAGCCATGAGGCGAAATGAGCGTATTTTATACTTTGTTTCACCTGAAACTTATACTCAGTATTTCAAGATTTGGGTGCAACAACTAAATTTCCCCCGTCCCTCTCCCAAAGGGCGAGGGGGAGACAAGATACTCCCTCTCCCAATGGGAGAGGGCTGGGGTGAGGGGGCTAAATCTTGATATACTGATACTCATAGGACTTACGCAAAACCGTTCATTTTGAGGAGTGACACACGCCCTCGTGTGTCACTGTTAGCACGAGGGCGTGCTAACGCCGCGATTTTTGCGTAAGTCCTAACTCAGTATATCAAGATTTTGGTCTGCTCTAGGCAAAGAGTTCAAAAATCTGGTACTCGCGCAGAGGTAAAAAAATAAAAAAAATCTTTGCGACTTCGCGTCTCTGCGCGAGTTAGATAGTTAAAATCTTGATATACTGATGCTCTAAGACAGAGCCGCGGTGGTTGCAGCAGTTGTGGCAACTACAGGCGTAGTAGTTACGGTAGCTACGGTGGGAGCAACAGGTGCAATAGTTGCCGTAGTGATAGTGGGAGCGGTGGTTTTAGCCGCTACTGCGGATGCGGCAGTGGTAATTTTAGCCGCTATTGCAGATGCGAGAGTGGCAGTTTTAGCCGCTATTGCGGTTGCGAGAGTGGCAGTTTTAGCCGCTATTATCGGAACGGCAGTGGCAATTTTAGCCGCTATTGCAGATGCGAGAGTGGCAGTTTTAGCCGCTACTGCGGTTGCGAGAGTGGCAGTTTTAGCCGCTATTATCGGAACGGCAGTGGCAATTTTAGCCGCTATTGCAGATGCGACAGTGGCAGTTTTAGCCGCTATTGCAGATGCGAGAGTGGCAGTTTTAGCCGCTATTGCAGATGCGACAGTGGTAATTTTACTCCCTACTGTGGCTGCGGTAGCTGCGGCAGTAGCGGCAACTCCAGTTGCGGTAGCCATGGTGGCTACAGGTGTGGCGGTGGCTGTAGCCATGACAGGTGCGGCGGTGGTGGCTGTTTTTGCGGTCACGGCGGCGGCTACAGGTGCGGTGGTGGTGGCTGTTTTTGCGGTCACGGTAGCGGCTACAGGTGCGGCGGTGGTGGCTGTTTTTGCGGTCACGGCGGCGGCTACAGGTGCGGCAGTTGCGGCTGTGGCAAATGTAGTTTTAGCAGTGGCAGCCTTAGTGACAGCCAGAGCCGCCCCCATTTTACCAGCAGTGGCTCCTTTAGCTATTAATGCTGCTTTTGCTTTCGGTACTAAAGTGATAAATTTAATAATCGTTGTTTCTACTAACATCTTTTATCTCCTGTTTTTGCAATAAATCCTAATCATTTCTTTGCATAATATTGTAGCATTATGGGTGAGCTATCACTAACAAGGTGGGGGCGCGTCGTTGGACACATTGGAGAACTGTCTGCAAATTTTCGGGGTCAAGCGAGGCTAGAGTTTCATCAAGAATGATGAGGCGGGCTTTTTGCAAAATGGCTCGCGCTAGAAATAGCCGCCCGCGTTCCCCTTGGGAAAGTTGCCAGCCTGATTCGCCAATCAACTCATCTAGTCCGCGAGGCATGGCCGCGAGGAGAGAGCCTAGCCCTAACTCATGGCAAACTGTGGCCGCTTCTACCAAATCAGTTGGTTCTGGCGGCCAGGCGCGCCCCATGAGCAGGTTAAAGGCCAAACTGGTATTGAGAACATGGTTCTCTTGAAACTGCGGCACTAATGTAATATATTGTCGCCACATGGTTTGGGGGAGGGAGTGATGGTCTAGTCCTTGTAATAGTAATAAACCTGAATCCATGGGACGTAAGCCCACTAACAGCGCGGCCAAAGTGGATTTGCCACTGCCAGTTGGTCCTTCAAGCAACATTCTATCCCCATGATATAATGTTAAGTTGCAATCATTGAGAATGGGTTGTTGACGATTAGGGTAATAAAAAGTAAGCCGTTGGACTTCTAAAATAGGTTGTCCTAGCTTGGGCGTGGATAAAATGGGTTTAGCCATCTCTGCTTTTGGCGGTTGCTCTAACTCATATAAAGGTTGCTCAATGGGTTTTAGGAGTTGCCAGGCAACAATGGCTTTAATCGAATCTAATAGATTGGGGGCTAATAATTGTAATTGTTGGAAAGCCCACAGAACCCCTAAAAAACTTATGCCTAAAGTGAAGTTGGCTGTTGTTTGACTAATAAAGGGAAATATTAAACCGATTAAGCCAAAAACGAGCCAACCGTAAGGTACAATAATGGTTAAGCGGGTACGGTGGCGGTCATCAATACGGCTTAAGTTGAGATAACGCGCCAGGGCTTCATCTTCCGCTTCATGCCAATGATGGGGGTCTTCCTGCATTAAACGGGTTTGATGTCCTTCAATACGCTCTAGTAAATCTTGGCTCATTTCCAGATAAAATTGATGTTGGTCGAGGTAGCTTTGATAGGTTTGCCAGGTAAGTAAGCCACTAAAAATAAGCCACATAAAGAGTAATAATCCATGCAGCCATCCTCCCGCGCCAAAGGCTAAAAAGAGGGCAGTAATCAAGAGAGAGGTTGCGTAACCATAAATTAAGGTAATGACCCGACCTGCAATGGTAAAACGTTCGGTCTCTAAGGCCCAGCCTAAAAATTGACCCGTACCATAAGGGGCGATTTTATCGGGGTGGAGATGTAATATACCGTAGAAAAGTCGCTGTTTGAGCAGCCCTTCCAAATTAACTGAAAGCAAAATCTCACCCAAATAGCGTAATAATTCAAACGGGGCGCGGCTCAATAAAATTAACAACCCGACGACAAGCCAACTCCAACTATGGGGCTGAGTCGTCGCAATTCCAAACACGATAAATGAAGCGAGGTACAAAAAGCCATTCAAGGCTTCACTCCAAGTGGACATGAAGAGATAGCGTGGCAAAAAGGCTTGGTGAATTTGGGTGGAAAATTTGGCTGCGGGGGTGGGGCGTAAGAGCCAAAAACCTGCTACTTCTTGTTCCTTGAGTTGCTCATGTAATAATGCTTGATAGGTGGCGGCATGGGTTTGTTTGGGTAACGCCATGTGGTTTAAGAGGGTTTCTGTTTGCGCGCTGAGAGTGGCCTCTAGCGGTTGCCGTAAGGCTGCGCTAAGGGTGGTGATACGTTGGCGTTGGCTGGTTAAATCGGGGGTTAACAGGGTGAGCCACCAACGATTACTGCCCACTAATAATAAAATTTGCCCATTGTTTAACTGTAATATTGCAGGGCCGCCACTCTGTAAAAATGAATTGATTTGATTGTAGTTTACCTTAACAGGTTCGGCCTCCAAACCTAGCCGCGCCGCCAATGTTTCAAGATGTAGGCCGATGGGTTCAGGCACTATGTCCTGTTCATTACTATTGGGGTTCATGGCTTTTTCAGTGATATAGCCACATTTTTGGGCGAGGGTAAATAGCCCACGCCCTAATTGTTTTGGCGACCAAGCGAAGCGTGTCAGCGTGTCAGCGTCGTAGCTGGTGAGTCTGTCAGCGTTCAGCGTGTCAGTTTCATCATGGCTGACTGACTGACTAGCTGACCGACTGACTACCTGACCGACTGCTTCCGTAAATTTCCCTTCAGCCAGCTGCACCCTCCGCCAGGGCGTGTCCGTTGCCGTCCATAATTCATGTTGTAATGTTTCTTCGGCTTGCAACAAGGCGCGATACCGAGAATGAGGTTGGGCTGCTAACTCGCTGGGGAGGCCACATTCCACAATTTGCCCTTCTTCAATTACTATGACCTGGTCAAAATTAAGGGTGTGGCTGACATCATGGGTGACACAAACAAAGGTGGTTTCTTGCCAATAGGCACGAGACTGTTGTAATAGATTGTATCTTTCGGGGCGGTCTAGGCCACGAAATGGTTCATCAAAAATAGCTAGGCGCGCTTTAGGGCGTTGCATGGCGCGCCCTAAACGTACCCGTTGCCCTTGTCCACTGGATAACAGACGGCCGCGTTCACCTAACTCGTTTTGTAATCCTTTGGGGAGTCGTTCCAAACTGTCTCGTAAATTGGCCTGTTGAATCAAAATATCGAGGGGAACTTGGTCGCTGCCATATTGCAGATTGTACCACAGTGAGCGATTCCAGAGTTGGACGGTAGGGTCAACCCAGGCCGTAGTTTGGCGTAATTGTTGTAATTGGGCAGGGGTTAAGGGTTCGCCATCAAGCCAAATTTGACCACTCGTGGCTTTGTGCCATCCTAATAGCACTTTCACTAGGGTAGATTTACCCGCGCCTGATGAGCCAACAATGGCAACATGGCTGCCTGCGTCAATCGTTAAATCAATATTACGTAAAATGGGCTGTTCATTGGGGCTAAAGTTGACCCCTTGCCATTGAATAGCGGCAGCGGTCATTGGTTCTTTGTCATTTGCCATTTGTTCTTCGTTTTTTGGTGAATGACTAGTGACCAATGACGGGCTGACTAGCTGATTGAAACGCTCTTTTTTACTTTGTTCGCCTAAATAACGCAAGGTGGTAAAAACAAGTTGGCCCCCTAATATGTTGAGTTGTAAACTCCAAAATAAAACCAGGGGTAGTTGAGTGAGGCTACCATCAAACCAAATGTAACTTAATATAATAAGGGCTAATAAAGCGGTTGAAACAAGCTGCTCAATGGCAACGACCCCAAATTCACTTTGAGAAAGGGTGAAGCGTTGACGCAGCCAACGAACTAGTAATGTTTCGTAGGCTCGCCATAGGGCGCGAGTGGCTTGGTGAACTTGCACAGCAATCAATCCCATCATGCCATCTAAATAGAAGCGACTGAGTTGGCCTAAATAACTGCGTTGTTGCCAGTGTTGACGGGGCAGAAAGATGCTGGCTTGCCACAAGATTAAAAAAGTGAGTACCACTTTCATTATGGCTAAGGGCAAAATGAGTGGGGCAATAAAGGCGAGACCAAGCAAGGTTAGCAAGAGTTGAAAGACGAGGCGTAGCAATTGCCCGCCTAATTGGGGGAGGTTATGTAAATCGCGCACAATATAAATGCGCTCCATCATGTCAGCGGTGGCGATATTTTGCAGATAACTTTGATTGACGCGGGGTAAATACTCTAAAATTTGTCGTCGCAAACCCACATCTAATCGCCGCCCCAACCCTGATAGGGCATGGTCAATGAACCATTCTAATAATAATAAGAGGGTGGCAAAGGTAAAAAGTAAGCCAATGGCGGTGGCTCGTTGTGAGGATTCAGGCAAATAGCTGCCTAAATCCATGAAGCCGCGAAATAAGAGGGCTTGTAAAACCACGCCCAGTGCAGCCATTAACATGGCAACACCGATGATAGAAAGTGACCATAGCCCATCTTGTTGGAGCAATTGCGGTAAGCGACTGAGTAAGATAGCTTTATTTTGGGGGCTACTTTCTTCTGCTTGATTTTGGGTAGCAACATCAGCAAAACGTTGGCGAGACGGTTTGGCTTCGGCTAAAAGCTGAGTTTGCGGGGTGAGTTGGCATGATTGTACCACCAACAAGGCAACCCCACGAAAGAGCAACTGGTCATCATTAGGTCGAATTAGCCAATATTCAGCAGGGATAGTTTGGTAGGTGGTGGGTGATTCGGTTAAGGCTTGCTCGTATAGCCCCTTAATGGCGGTGTAAGATTCTGTGCCATAACTGAGGGCGCGTTGTTGGGCTAGATGGGTGGTAAAACGAATGGCCGCATCTAATGTGGCCAGGCCGCGCCAACTTTCTTCCGCCAAAGCAGTTTTTAGCAATTGGTCTATATCACGCGCCTCCACTTCTAATTCGCGTAGCCAATTGAGGCGCAATTGTTGAAAACTCTCAGTTAAGGCGACTTGTTGCCATTCAGCATGCGAGAGGGGGTAACTTGGAGTGCCCCATGTTTGACGAAATTGAGCGCGGGTTAGCCACTCGCGCCCCTGTGGTGGGGTCAATAGTTGTAATAATGGGCCAAGTTGTTGCCATAATAAGGTGGAATGAGTGGCAGAGAAGAGCAGGGTGGGGGCTGAAAACAGGGGAAGTTCAAAGAGTGCGTCAAATGGCAGGATATAACTTTGACCTTGAATACCTACTTCTTGAGCCAATTGTGTTAATTGGGCGAAGGTGGGTGGGTCATCAACTAATGCGGCTACAGCCTGTGGCTTGAAAGTGAAACCATAGCCTTGTAAAATAGCTTGCAATAAGGTTACTTTAAGTTGCAAGGTTGAGGTTGATGTAAGGTTAGGTACTAAAAAAGCATGTTCAGTTTTTATCATCATAGTGGGGGCGAATAAAAAAAATTCGCTTTACTGTAACATGAATTTTGTTAAATGCAAATTTAACGACTTGTTTATACTAAAGTAGGACTTACGCAAAACCGTTCATTTTGAGGAGTGACACACGCCCTCGTGTGTCACTGTTAGCACGAGGGCGTGCTAACTCCGCGATTNAACCGTTCATTTTGAGGAGTGACACACGCCCTCGTGTGTCACTGTTAGCACGAGGGCGTGCTAACTCCGCGATTTTTGCGTAAGTCCTATAAAGTAAAAGAAATAGAGCTATTGAGTTGCTTAGGAATGTTGACCTGAGTTTAGTTTGAAATTAAATGGTATAGCCATCAAACGTGTAGCCAACCATGGCGATGTCGGTGGCGAAATGGTCAGCGACCAGTTGATGGGTGTGTTCAGTGTAATAGGAGCGATAATCTCGCATTTATCTTTTATTTATGACCACATCAAACTTGCATTTAACAAAATTCATGCTATAGTATAGCAGATTTTTATTCAACGTCAATAGATTTTTGTAGCAAACAGTTTTTTTTTACAACTGTCCACATTATTTGAAATGTTAGCCCAATTTGCTGAGACGTGGACAATTGGGGCGGAAAATCACGAAATTGAGCGGAATATTGCTTAAATTCATCCCATGACCTATGATTTATTTTATGAAGCATCAGCTAGTCAGTTTATTACCTAATTAGTGAGACTCTCATTAGCTGATAAACTGACGGTTATTTATTATGATTGAATTACTGATTATTGCTATTTTAGTGGCGATTGGAGTTGTTGGGGTAAGGAGTTTGTTAGAAGGTAATAATGAACCAAAAGAATTGTTAGACAATGTGGGTAAAAAAGGTACCGCCACCCTCAGCCAAGTGAATCAACAAATTCAAGGGATGCGTGACCATTTTAGTGGTAAAAAACAGGTCAATCTTGCCCAAAATTTTCGGGTCTGGGTTACGGAGCGGTTGGAACAACGGCAAGATTTACAACAATGGTTATTAGCTCTTTCGGATGAGGCTTTTGAGATTTTGAGTAATCAATTAAGCCTCTTTTGTGAAGAACTTAATATTGATTTAGCCTGGTTGGTGGAAAAACGGCTTGATAGAAAGCCGCTGTTAAAAGCAAAGGTTGAGCAGGTCATTATCACTTATTGCTCTAGTTGTTGGCAAGCGGTGCAAATACAGAAAGAGTTGCAATCTTTCAGGGTTTTAGATACTATTTTAATGAACCCAACTGATAAACAGCAACAAAGTGTGAGCCAAAAGCTGTATATTGAACTTATCAATCAAGGTTTAGTGCCTAAACCTGAGCCTGACATGCATTTTGCCTCAGAGTCAGAACGATGGAAGCATGTTACCGAGGTCATTCAAGATGTGGCAACCAAAGACTTTGCTAAATTTGATGCTTTGTTCAACCAAATTATGGCTCAAAGTTAATTGAGGAAAAGCTATGACCCGTATCATTGCTTTAGCCAACCAAAAAGGGGGAACAGGCAAAACCACTACGGCAGTTAATTTAGTCGCTGGATTAGCCCGTCATGGTCAGCAACGCGTATTGTTGGTGGATTTAGATCCACAGGCTAATGCAACGGCAATTTTTTTAGGTATGGCTTATGTGGCTGGCCCAAACCCAGGGCTAACGGTTTATGAGGTTTTAACGGGCAAAGTTGAGGTGGCGAAGGCGATTCGAACTATTGAGTTAGCCAGTACTGTAATTTTAGATATATTACCCTCTCATATTCATTTAGCGGTGGCGGAACAAGAGTTAATTTCTGTTTTTCAGCGTGAAAACCAATTGCAACGGGCTTTGCAATCGGTTCAGGCAAATTATGACATAATTATTATTGATTGCCCACCGAGTTTAGGTTTATTAACTATCAACGCGCTCATGGTCGCAAATGAGGTACTGGTGCCAATTGAGCCAGGCTTTTTTCCTTTGATTGGGCTAGGGTTATTACGTAAAACTATTGAAACGATTAAGGGTGCTAATCCTAAACTTCGTCTCATGGGACTATTGCCCGTGCGCTTAAATCGGACGAATTTAGCCGCCAGCACCCTGGAACAATTGACCCATGCTTTTGGAGAGTTAGTCTTATCCGCTATTCCTGAGCGAGTGGTGATGGGTGAAGCCAATGCCCACAGCCAAGATATATTTGCTTATGCGCCTCACAGTGATGGGGCAGCAGCCTACTTGAAATTAGTGGAAGAGGTTTTACATCGTGGCGAAACCAACGGGTAGAAAGAAAAATTCGGCTTCAACCGCATTAGCGGGCGCGATTAATGCTTTTAATGAAACGGCTTCCCCTGGCACTGCTCACGCGATGGTAGCGCAACCTGTTGAAGAAACAATATTGCCTCTCCCCAGCGATAATCCATTATCATCTATTACAGAACAATCAGTACGGGCAACAGTTGACCAATCAGCCACTCATTTTGAATTAGAATATTACAGACAATATTTTTTATGGCGACAAGATATGACCGCGGCTAAATATCAGCCCACGAACCTAACGCTATTTGCCACGTTGATTCATGCGGGTTTGATTCCTGCTCCCCCTCAAGCAAGCTATTTTGCAGCTAAAGAATTACGACTGGCTTACATGCAGCAAGCGTTATTAGCGGCCGCTAACCAAGATGTGGGGCGCGTCATGCAGGCTTTAGCCGATATTTTAAATCGGGGATAATTGATTTTTTGAAACCTTTTGCTGAAACTAATCGTTCACTAAAAACTGATAATTTCTATCCTTCATTAGTAGGGATGGTTTTAATTATATTAGTGTTAATAGTCTGGGGAGGATGGTTTTTATCCCCAGTTATTCCTGTTTATCAAAGTAGCCGCCAAGTTATCGCCTCAGCGGATGGGTATGTTACGGCAAAATTTTCGCCCCAAGCCGCGGCCAAAATTCACTATAAACAAGAGGCTTACTTATATTTACAATCTAGTAAATCCCTAGCTCCTATTTTGCTCGTAGTAACAGATGTTGACCCTGAGACGGGCCAAGTTGATTTGGTTATTCAAGATAGAGCAGGGTTTGCTCAACTGAGTGGTTCACTTGCCATTGACCACCTTGATGTGCTGATTACGTATACTTCACCCATATATTTAGTTTTACAAGCTGCTGGTTTATCATCGGCGCAGTGATTTTGATAAGGGATAAATCAATGGACATCGTTACTTTTACTTTAGGTCTTCTTGTTGGCGGGGGCATTAAGTGGCGTTGGGATAAGTATAAACAACGCCAAACCTACCAAAATTTAGGCCGAGAGTTAGCTCAGGCCCAGGCCGAAATTCAACGACTCAAAATAAAATAGCCATCAAGTGATAGTTAAACAATTAATGGAATAATTGTAGATAATCAAGATTTTGAATCCTACAACTGCCCTCACCCACAGGGCGAGGGCAGGGCTAACTTCTTATCTGTTGGTATAGACCTCACACGTTTTTAGCAACATGGAGAGGTCTAACCACCAAAGTTCTGAGGAATGTGATGCTATTTTTTGATGTGTTGATTATAGGTGGTGTGGCTTATGCGGGTGCCAAAGCCTTTGGTCGCCACCAGGGGAATAAAAAAGAGGTCTGGCTAAATGAATTTCATAAGTTAGAGTCTCCTTCAACACCAGCCAGATTAAGTTTGGTTGACCAAAATGTGGCGCAACGTTTTGTTGTTACCTCCGTTTCGTTAGGGTTATCCATCAGTGGGGCTACCTTAGGTTATGGCGCGCTCAGTTTAGCCAGTGTCCCCCTTAATCTTTATAGTATCATCCCTGTGTTAGATGATGCTTTTGAACAATTTTTGGATAGAGGACATCTGAAATTTGGCTTCTTTATTTCTACGATTACACTAGGGGCAATGACTCTTGAGTATTACTTTGTGGCCTCGTTAGTTGATTGGAGTTATCACCTAATTGCTTTACTTAATCAAGCTGCCTCTCAACTTAACCAAAAGTTACTCGGTGAGTTAGAGCATTACTATCGTCAGGTATTATATCAATTTCTTAATGCTAAACCCACGTCTGTTTGGGTAAAATTTAATGAGATTGAAGTTAGTATTCCTTTTGCCAAACTTAATATTGGTGATATTCTCATTTTAGATGAGTATAGTGTAGTGCCAGTTGACGGTAGAATTATAGAAGGTAACGCACTCGTTGACCGTTATATTTTGACAGGAGAACGACAGCCGATAGAAATAAAAACAGGGGATATGGTTTTTACTTCTACCGTTATTTTGCGTGGGCGAGTTTTTATTGAAGTTAGTCGTAAATGAATAATGAGTAATGAATTTTTAATAATAAGTGAATTGCTCATTATTCATGGTTAATAAAGGTGGTTTATGAATGTGGGATATAATTTAGATAATTTACTGAGTGTAATTAGTCAAATAACCTGGGTTGTTTTTGTCGTATTTTTGATAGTTTATTTCATCCGTACCCTATTAAGGCACGGTTTTCTTAAGGCTTTAGTCAGTCTGTTTTCCGTTCCTATTCTCAGTTTTTTACTCTTTGCGGTTATTATCACTTTAATTAGTTTGGCTTTAGTGTTTATTCAGCCAGAGAATGTGGGGATAGTCGTTTCCATTGTCTCGCCGGGTGGGATTCGCTCACAACCCTTAACTTCAGGTTTACATTGGATAGTGCCTATTTTGGAAACTGAGGAACGTTATCCTATTTATTGGAAAACTTACACTATGTCTAGCAAGCCAACCGAGGGGCAAACTCAGGGCAATGACTCCATTCGAGCGCGCACCAGTGACGGCCAAGAGGTATCGTTAGATTGTTCGGTTATTTTTCGGATAGATCCAACTCAGGTTATTCGCATCCATGTAGATTGGCAACATCGTTACGAGGATGATTTTGTTCGTCCTATAGTTAGGGGATATGTACGGACCCAAGTTTCTCAATTTACGGTGCGGGAGGTCAATAGTTCTGCCCGTAAAGATTTAGAGGATACATTAGACCGCACCCTTAGAGAGGAATTTACCAACAAAGGGTTAATTTTAGACCAATTTGTATTACGCGATATTGCTTTTTCGCCTGAATACTCCATGGCGATTGAGCATAAACAGGTGGCTTTAGAAGGGCAAAAACAAAAGGAATATGAGGCTGAACAAGCTCGAATCATGGCTAAAGGGGTGGCAGACGGTGTGCGGATTGAGGCACAAGCCAAGTCAGAAGCCTTAGAATTAATTAAAGCAGCTTTAGCTGATAACTCTAGTTTACTTAATTACTCCTACATAGATAAAATAGCCCCAAATATCAAGGTTATGTTACTTCCGAGCAATAACCCTTTATTACTACCCTTGCCTGATATGGCCGCCACTTCTATGGTTAGCCCAACAGAGACAATAACAACCACTACGGAAGTAAGTCCAACCGTTAAACCGGAGGTGCCGACTCAATAATAATTTGTATTACCACCTAATAACATCCAAAGGGTCGGAACAATGCTTAGGGCCTGTCCTAAACATGCCGACTATAAAAGGTATGTTTCCACCTAAATCAACCTTCATGCCTAGATCAATGTTTATTAAAAACCTATTTTAATGTAAAACTTAGTTACTAAAGGAGATTTCTCATGTTAGAATTAGCTGTTTTAGCAGTTGTAGCGTTAATTGGGGTATCAGGTTATCGTAGCTACCGCCAACGTGGTGAGAATAAACAAGCCATGATTACACCCCCCAAAGAAGAAAAAGAAGCTGGCCCTAGTCGACTAACCTCAGCCAAAAATTGGTTTGTCGGCAAAACCAACACTATTCGCGATACGATTGGGCGTAAATCACAGCCTGACCCGGTTAAATTATTACAAGCTTGGGCTGCTGAGTCATTAAGCCAAAATAAAGGTCTCCAAATGTGGATAACCACACTTTCTGATAATGGTGCGAAAGCCTTAACCGACCAACTGAGTGATTTTTGTCATAACCTTAACCTAGAGTTGCTCTGGTTGGTGGATAAAGGATTGGATAAAGACTCTGAGCTAAAAGCACAAGTCGCTGAGATTGTTACATCTTATTGTAATGCTTGTTGGAAAGCGGCTGAAGCACAAGATGAATTAAAAACGTACCAAACTATTTTATCTTTACAAGAAAACCCCAACAAAAAAGAAAATCGCGTCCTTAGCCAAAATATTTTTACTGAATTGGTCAAGCGCAATTTAACTACCTCTACTCCCCCCGAACTTTTCTTGGCAGAAGATAAAGAAAGACACGAACATGTTATGAGTGCAATTCAAAAGGCTGCAGACAAAGACCGTAAAGCCTTCAATCGAGTGGTCAATGCGGTTATTTCCAATAACACTAAAGAGGCTACCCCTGCTGAAACACAACAACCTGTTACCGCTGCTGCCTAATTAAAATTAGGACTTACACCAAAGGAGCGTCAAAGCTAATCCCTTTGTCGCTCCAGTTCGCTTATTCTGCACCAGTCCTAAAAATGATAGGGCTTACGCAAAAATGGTTGATTGGGGCTGAATCCAGAATAAATTCTGGACTCCACCGTGGCTTATTTGTTGGACTCCAGAAGTTATTCTGGCGTTTTGCGTAAGTCCTAAATGAGTTAATCAATCAGGTGATTGCTAACAAGCACATAAGCCATAAAGCGGTGTAGCCATCTGGGTTACACCGCTTTCCCAATTTATCAATGGTCACTCGTTAAATAGTAAAGAATAACTGACCAATGAGGATGATATGAGCCAAAGTAATAATAACAATGAAAATAGCCTTGTTCGTGGTATAGATTCCCTGATTTACTTAGTAGTCACCCGTTTTCTGATAGTTTTGTTACCTTTTATTGCAATAGTGGTGGTGGTTAGATATCAAGCTGTTCAGTCAGTGGATTGTGGGGGGAGGGGCAATACTTCTGAAGATGGGTTTAAGATATTTGTGGGCGGTTTTACTGTATTCTTTAGCGACAATGGTCAACTATCACTGTTTGATAGCAGCAGTAGTTCTACTCCTGCGAGTTGTATTGGGGCTAATTTATCAGGCCGAAATTTACGTGGGTCTTACCTAAACTATGCCAATTTAACCGAATCTGATTTGCAATATTCTGACCTGAGTAAGGCTCAATTACGTTGGGCTGACCTTTCAGGCGCAAACATGGCGGGGGTTAACCTACAAGGAGCGGATTTACGTAATGCTAAACTGGTGGGGGCTAATTTAACGGGCGCAGATTTACGCAATACCTTGTTAGATGATACGGATTTAAGAGGAGCCAACCTCTCTCGGTCTGATTTAACGCGCGTTGACCTCACCACGACCAAATTAGCGGGGGTTAATTTTAATGAGGCTAAACTCGTGGAAGTAGATTTGCATGGAGTTAATCTGCCAGGAATTTCTTTGACTCGGGCTAATTTAACGGGGGCAAATATCAATGGAATGAACCTTAATGGTACGAGTATTAGTGGAGCTAATTTTAGCGGGGTTTCGGCCATAAAAACGCAATTTAGTGGGGTTTGGGCTAACCTTACTAATTTAACCGGGGCTAATTTAACGGAAGCTTCTTTAGCTGGCACTTTGTTAATTGGCAGTAATCTTACTTCGGCTAAATTGGCCCAAGCCAACATGGTGGGAGCAGTTTTGATTGGCTCACGTTTGAATGGGGCAGATTTATCAGGGGCTAATATTAATGGTTCACACTTATTTTTAGCTGAATTAGATGAATCTCTCCTACAAGGAGATCCACTCTTAAGTTCTTTGAATGAATTACAACGAGGGCAAATTATAAAAAATGCTGATTTAAGTGGTATCACTTTTGATAGTAATACGATTTGGCCAGCAGGTAAAGCCACCTTACTCGCGAGTATTTTAGGCCCCCGTTTTACTAATATAATGAAAAACCCAAATAAGAAAGAGGCTTTGACTGAAAAAACCTTAACCTCAACTGACATGGGGCGGATTAGATTACCTATGGTTCAACTCACCCCTCAAATGACGGGAACTATTTTCATGAATGGCAGCTCTACGGTCTATCCTCTAAGCAATGCCATAGGAGGTGTTTTTATGACCTATGGTTTCAGTGGCTCTATTAAAATAGGTGAACTGGGTACGGGTGAAGGGTTCAAACTTTTTTGTGAGCATAATAGTGAGAATGTGGTAGATATTGTGAATGCAAGTCGCCCCATTAATGAGAGCGAACTGGCTAGTTGTAGTAAAAATGGGCTTAAACCTTTTGCTTTCATAGTTGCTTTAGACGCGTTAGCCATTGTCATTAATCCAACCAATGAGAATGTTAATAACTTGACCCAAGCGCAATTACCCGTACTTTTTAAGGCTGAACAATGGTCTAACCTTGACCCTACCTGGCCACCCAATACTATATTACGCTTTACGGATGTACCTGGCTCAGGGGCTGATTTTATTGTCGATAAAATCCTTGATGGTCAATCCGATGCTTTGATTAATGCCCCTAATATTATTTTTGGTACAAGTTCAAACATTATATTAGGCGTGGCCTCAAACCAATATGCGCTAGGTTTTGTGGGATATAGTTACTATAAACAAAACTCTGAAACCATGAAAATCGTATCCATTGATAATATCTTGCCCTCAATCGATACAGTAACGAATGGAAAGACTTACCCGTTAGTTCGCCCCCTTTACATCTATACCGATGCTTCTATCCTTCAACAAAAACCCGAACTGCGTGCCTTTCTCAGCTTTTATCTTACTTATGTTGATACTGTTATTAAAGAAGTGGGTTATTTTCCCATTCCTGTTAGTGTTATGGACCAGCAAGAGTATAAACTTTTGACTATATTAAATTTTGGGGTTGAAAATTAAGTCGGCGGTGAATGGGTGAGAGGTATTCGTTTATTTGCAGCCTTACTATAGAGGGCATAAAAAATGATAAAACATTTAATTCAATTAAGTTTATTACTACTATTATTATCAGCCTGTAGTAACAGCCGTTTACCTACAGGTTGCCCTCCTCAATGTACTGAAACTAAGTTGAGACAAGCCGACTTAAATGGGATTAATTTAAGTGGGGCAAACATGGTCGGGGCGATACTTGTTGAAGCTCAATTTCATAATGCTAATCTAGCTAACATAAACTTTTCTGGGGTTAATTTAAGTGGGGCCAATTTAAGTGGGGCCAATTTAAGTGGGGCCAATTTAAGTGGGGCCAATTTACAGCGGGCCAATTTAAGTGGGGCTGAGGTTGATGGGGCTGATTTTTCCGGCGCAGATTTGACCCAAGCGACATTAACTGGCCTAAATTTAACTAATGTTAATTTTAATGCGGTCATTCTTAAACGGGCGCGGCTCATTGGGGTGAAATTATGGGGCGCGCAATTGCCAGGAGTACAATTTCAAGGAGCTGATTTGAGGGGAGCTAATTTAGTAGGCGCAAATTTATCAGGCGCACAACTAGGAGATAGAGCCTCCAGTCAATCTGGGTCCAAATTAGCGGGTGCTGATTTACGGGGCATTAATTTGAGTGGGGCGGATTTATCTTGGTGTGATGTTTCTGGGACAAACCTGCGAGGGGCCATGCTTAATGGGGCCGTTACTTACAATACCTTTTTTGCAGGCGCAGATTTAAGCCAAGCTAACTTCAGCGAGGCTTCTTTAGAACACGCCGATTTTGGTGGCGCGATTTTACATGGGGCCAAGTTTATCAATGCTAAGTTAATCCAAGTAGCTTTTGGTGGTAGTGACCTTTATGGGGTTAATTTTACTCAAGCAGCCATGAAGGTGGTGGACATACCTTCTGCTCCTATAACTGTTGACATGGGGGGAGCGCGATATGATAGCCAAACAATTTGGCCTGAGGGCTTTACCCCACCCGATAACACTGTGGCTAAAGTTGAGGAAACCGATGAAAAACCTGCTCAATAAACGTGTCATCTTTTTAATTTTCCTAAGTTTAGTCGCCTTTGAGTTGCTTATTGTTGGTCTCAAATATCAGGAGGCTAAATCTAACAACGAAATTCCGATGTCTGATTCGCCTACTTCGGGTCGAATTGTTATTTATTCTGCTTTTCCTAAAGAACAGGGTGATGAATATATTGCAGCCTTTAAAAAGGAATACCCCAAAATTTTAGTTGATATAGCCTATATTTCTCCTTTTACTATGAGTGACCAAATACTTAGTGAGCAATATAATACGGCAGTTGATGTTGTTTGGGGAGTGCCTCACCGCTCGGTATTATTTTTAGAGTGGGGTAGCTTACTAAAGGGATATGCCCCCAATGGCTTAAGTAACATTAAACCTGATTTCCGTGACTCAAATACCAATCCATACTGGATTGGTTTGTCAGGACACATGGTTGCTTTTTGTACCAACCCAACTAAATTAGCGGAGTTAAACTTAGACCCCCCCAAATCATGGGAAGATTTAGTTAAACCAGAGTATAAGGGTTTATTGTCTTTTCCCGACCCCGAAATCATCCAACCTGGCTACATGATTATAGCTACCTTTTTACAGCTTAAAGGGAGCCTCTTAGGCTGGGATTATCTTGACCAACTCCATCAAAATATAGGGGAATTTACCAACAATCAAGGTGCCGCTTGCCAACATGTCTCAGAAGGTAAATATGCGATTGGGGTGAGTTTTGTTGAGCAAATTAAACCTGACCCCAACACACTTAAGGTTGTTTTTCCGACAGAAGGCGCAATGTGGCAAATGGATGTAATGGCTCTCATCAATAAAGATTCTATCCAACTTGCCACTAAAACTTTTATTGACTGGAGTATTAGTGACCAAGCCTTGGCCCTTTACAGCGAAAATAGCCCCATTCAAGCCACTAATCCCACAACTGAGACTAACACCACTTTACCTAAAGGCTATACTCCAGAAGTTGTAGCTGGCGTAATTCCCCATGATTTTGCTTGGGTAGCCGCGAATTATAGCCGTATTATTAACGAATGGCATACTCGTTATAAGGATAAATAAACAGCCTCAGTCAATCGCCATTATATAGGCTTTAAGCCTTATAACGGCTACTCTCTTAACTTTCATACACCACGCGCCCATCACATATTGTCATCCAAACCGTTACTTGGTCAATTGCATCTGGAGGAACACGAAATAGATTGTCAGATAACAATACCACATCCGCCCATTGCCCGACCTGCAATTGCCCTTTGACTGTTTCCTGAAATTCAGCGTAAGCGGCATGCTGCGTGTAGGCCATGAGCGTGTCAGGCAGGGTTTGACGTTGGTCAGGCAGGTCGTTGGCCCACGGGCGGCGGTTCATGGCGGTGTAAATCCCCGTAAATGGGCTAATAGTGGTCACAGGCCAATCACTGCCAAAGGCCAGCCGTGCGCCCGCTTGCCGTAAGGTTTGCCATGCAAAACTATAACCCCACCGTGCTGTGCCAAGGCGTGACGGCCAAACATCGGAGTCATCGGCGTGCATGGGGGCATGGGCAGGTTGCATTGAGGCAATGACCTCTAATTGGGCAAATCGTCCCACGTCGTCAGGGTGAATCAACTCCACATGCTCCACCCGATGACGGCTGTCCCGCCGCCCATTGATTTTTTGTGCCACCTCAAAGCCATCCAATGTACGCCGCACCGCGCCATCCCCCACCGCATGAACGAAAATTTGCAGCCCCAATTTATCGGCTGCCGTCGCCATGTCATTAAAATGGTCAACCTCAAACAACGCCCCGCCGAGATTGCCAGGCTGTTCAGCGTAACCCTCTAGTAATAACCCCGTAAAAGACTCAATCACCCCATCCATGAAAAATTTAACACTGCCCCCACGCACCAATGCCGATGACGCAGCGCGCATGGCTACCGCCTCCGCCAAAGCTTCGATGGGGGTCTCAGGTTTAATGTCTAACGGTACATAAACCCGCAAAGTCAACTCACCTGTTGAAGCTAACTCTTGGTAAAATTGCATTTGCGCCAAATTACCGTCCATGTTATGCACACTCGTTACACCTAATTTCGCCGCCGCCGCCAAGCCACGTTTCACCAGGACGCGCCGTTTAGCTTCATCATGGGGCGGAATGAGATTGAGTAAGGGTTTGTAAGCTCCTGGTTCTCGCAATTCACCGTTAGCCAAACCGTCTACACCTAATACAATCTCGCTGTTAGGGCTGATAATTTGTCCATTCTGTAATAAATTCCCACGCCGTAACGCTGCCGTATTCGCCCACGCGGTATGAGTATCATACGCAAAAATGAGCAGGGGGCGGTCAAAGACCAGCTCATCTAGCACCTGGCGGGTGAGGGGTTCATGACCGATTGTTACTGTATAAGTCAGCCCTTGCCCCACCAACCAGGGCAGGTCAGGGTTATCGGCCGCGTAGCTTTGCACGGCCTCAGTAAGTTGCGCCATGTTACGTACTTCCGTTAATTGGATGCTGTCTAAATCTAACGAGCCAAGTTCCAAATGATAATGGCTATCAATGAAGCCTGGCATGAGAGTGCAACCTTGCCCATCTATCAGGCGAGTGTGCGGGGCGCGCCAGGTGAGGGCAGCCTCTAGGCTGCCTACGAATACGATTTTTTGCCCCTGAATGGCGACGGCCTCAGCGTAGGGCTGGGCGGGGTTGGCGGTGAAGCCGTTTACATTATAAATAATAATATCGGCGGACATAATGGGATGAAGCGGAGTCCAAAGCCGTAGGCTTTGACCAATGAGTCAAAGCCTACGGCTTTGGACTCCAACATTGGGCTAGCGCGTATTATACTCATAAAATGGTTGCCCGTCCATAGTAAGTAGGCGCATCAGCCTCCTATTTGCCCTTGCCTCTTATTTTAACTACAATGAGCATTACGATTTTTTTTTAGCCAAGCTGAAAGGAGTCCAAATCTTTAGATTTGAGTCGCAAACAAATCTAAAGATTTGGACTCCAATTTATGGCCTCGTCATATAGCATCATCCCCCATGAAAATAACCATACAAATCATAACGGTTACGCTTTTCCTCACCAGCTTTATCATGGTTTGGCCGCGCTCCGTCTGGGCGCAAGAACCCATAATGCTAACGGATGAGCAGGAGACCTACCCGTTGGGCTTGCATGTGGCAACCTTACACGACCCTAGCGGTGAGTTGACCTTAGAGCAGGTCATGTCGGCTGAATATGCGGCGCAGTTTGTGCCAAGCCAAGCGGAGACCCCGAATATTGGCTTTCATGCGACGGGCTGGGTGCGCTTGCAGGTCATCAACCAGAGCCACCAAACCTGGCGATTGGTTTATGGCTTTAGTAACATGCAGGAATTGGATTATTACCTATTCAGCCCTGAGCAAACCTTGCTAGAGCATGTGGCAACAGGTTCAACGCGCCCCTTTGCCCAACGCCAAGTGCCAAATCACCGTTTTGTTTTTACCCCACAATTTCAACCTAACGAAACCTATACCATTTATTTTCACTTACGGGGAAATTACTTTCTCCAAGTACCACTCGTCATGCAATCCGTTGCGGCTTGGGGTGAGGCGAATGGCGAGCAAAATTTGCAGTATGGTCTCTATTTAGGGGCCTTACTCATTATGTTGGGTTATAACGTAGTGCTGTTTCTATTTTTGCGTGAGCTGAGTTATCTCTACTTTGTGGCCTTTTTGGGTAGCTTTATCTTACATCAAGCGACAGTTTTGGGCATGGGGGTTTATGTTTGGGGCGATTTTAGGTGGTGGAACTACCACGGGATAGTCATTACTAATGTGGCTTATTTAGTTTTTGCCTTGCTCTTTTGCCATTCCTTTTTAGAGGTCAAGGCCAGTTGGCCCCGTTTAAGCCGCATAATATACATCAATATTGCCTTTTCAGGACTAATGGGCCTCCTCTTTATGGCGGGTACCCCTGTGGCTATTCCAGGCATCATCGTTTTAATTATCGCTCCCTTGGTGATTTTAGGGATAAGTTTTTGGGCTTGGTGGCAGGGTTATCATGCTGCCCGTTATCTCTTGTTGGCTTGGACAGTATTTGGTTTCGCTCAGGTCATTCAATTTTTGCCTCGTCTCGGCTTATTGCCCGTAACAAGTTTCACCGAACATGGCTATCAAGTGGGCGTGGTCTTAATGATGTTATTCTTGTCCTTAGCCCTAGCTGATCGCATTAATATATTGAAAGCTGAAACAGAGCAATCTAACAAAAAATTGCATGAAAGTGAACGTCGTTTAACTCAATTTTTAGAGGCTATGCCTGTGGGTGTCGTAGTGTTTCAAGCCAACCAAGCCCTGGCTTATGCCAACCAACGGACTTATGAATTATTTCAAATTGAACCCGATTCTGTCACCGCTCCGACCTCTTTTGGGGAATCGTTGTTAGTCTTACCCCGTTATTTGGCGCACACTGACCAACCCTATCCCGCCGACAAATTGCCCACCATTCAAGCCTTACATGGTCAAACCAATTATGTCGATGATTTAGAAATGCAGATTGCCCCTGAGACGCGGATTCAGGTTGAGGTGTGGGCGCGCCCTATTTTTGATAGTAACGGACAGTTACAATACGCCATTTCTGTGTTTCAAGATATTACCCAGCGCAAGCAAAATGAAGCCGAATTATTCCATTATCGGGTGCATTTGGAACAACTCGTCGCCAGCCGCACCCTAGAATTACACCAAGCCAAAGAGCAAGCGGACTCGGCTAATCGCGCCAAAAGTAAATTCCTGGCCAACATGAGCCATGAACTCCGCACCCCACTGAATGGGGTATTGGGTTATGCTCAACTGATGCAAATGGATATGGGTCTTAGTCCACAAAACCTCAAATATTTACGGATTATTCAACAAAGTGGCGACCATTTGTTGACCTTAATTAATGACATTTTAGATTTAGCGCGGATTGAAGCGGGACAGGTGGAATTAAATGTAGCTCAGGTTGATTTAGTTAAATTGATAGAAGCGGTTCAGCAAATGGTCGCCATTCGCGCCGAGGTCAAAGGGGTCTTCATCCAAACTGAGTTGGTTGAGTTACCCGCACTTGTCCAAACTGACCAACAACAACTCCAGCAAATATTACTTAATCTTATGAGTAATGCCATCAAATTTACCGAAACGGGTGGTTCTGTCACCTTACGAGTCAGCACACCAGAACTCATGGCTGACCAGGCTCTCATTCGCTTTGAGGTCATTGATACCGGTATTGGTATTGCTGAGGCCAACCATGTCAAAGTGTTTCAGCCTTTTCAACAAGTAGGCGACCAACATTATAAAGCGCAAGGCACAGGGCTAGGGTTAGCCATTAGCCAAAGCATGGTCGCCACCTTAGGCAGCGAATTACAACTCCGCAGTATTTTAGGCCAGGGTAGCACTTTTTGGTTTGAGCTAAAATTGCCCCTGGTGGTCAAAATATCTGAACCAATCACTCAGGTTACCTCTGACTTCTTATTGCCCATTAAGGGGCTAAAAAGTGGGCCAAATAAAATTTTAGTAGTGGATGATGTGTCACAAAATATTACGTTATTAGTGGATGTATTGACTGGTTTGGGGTTCGAAGTCGTATCGGCAGATAGCGGGAACAAGGCATTAATGAAGTTACAAACCTTCCGTGCCGATGCGATCATTACCGATTTGATGATGCCTGACATGGACGGCTTTGAGTTGGTGCAATATCTGCGGCAAATTGAGTGGGGTTATTGGCCCATCATCATTGCCGCTTCCGCCAGTGTTTTTGCCGAAGATGCACAACGGAGCTTAGATTTAGGTTGTGATGTTTTTCTACCCAAACCCATCATTTTACCCGATTTATTCGCCGTTTTGGAAACATACCTTCAGCTAACCTGGCATTATCATGAAGTCATGCCCCCTGAGATGCCCCAAATCAAGCCCCCGTCGTTAGCCGAGTTAAACCTTTTTTATAAACTTATCGTAAGTCAAGATAGCTCTGCCCTACAAACGCGGCTACATAGCTTGGCCGCCATGCGCCTCTACCCTGAATTTGTGCAAACCATGAACGGCTTCATGGCGGCAAAGGATTTTGCCGCCATGCTCACCTTTATACAAACCATAATGACGTAACTTTAACTACCTTTAACGGAGTCCAAAGCTGTAGGCTTTGACCCACTTCTCAAAGCCTACGGCTTTGGACTCCGCTCCTATCCCATGCCTTATTTAACTACAAATTTACCTGGTATTGGGGGGCAATTGAAAGCCAACCCCGAAGATTTTCGCGTGGAAGAAATTCCTCTTTATCTGCCCAGTGGCGAAGGACAGCATATTTATGTGGAGATAGAAAAACGCCGTCTCTCCACCTTTGATGCCATTCGGCAACTGGCCCAAGCCCTCAAAATTTCACCTAACCTGATTGGCTACGCAGGTATGAAGGATAGTTACGCCATCACCCGCCAAACGTTATCTATTGATAACATTGCCCCCGAAACCCTAGAGCAGATTAATCTGCCTAATGTGAAAATTTTGTCCATCAACCGTCATCGTAATAAATTGAAAATTGGGCATCTCAAAGCCAACCGTTTTATCTTACGAGTGTGTGAGGTTGAGGAAACGGTGTTGCCGCAAGCCGAGGCTATTTTAACCACCTTAGCGGCGCAGGGCGTGCCTAACTTTTTTGGTGAGCAACGCTTTGGCAATCGCGGCAATACTCACCGCTTAGGCCATTTGTTAGTGAGACATAATGAAGCCGAGTTTATTAGCGAATATTTAGGCCGTCCCCAGCCCCATGAGTTTCCTGATGTGCAAGCGGCGCGTCAATTGGTGGATGAGGGGCAATGGGAGGCGGCTCTGGCGAAATGGCCGCAAAATCTGCTGACCGATGAACGGCGGATGTTAGCCTCTATTGTTAAGGCGCAGGGGCAACTGGAGGGTATTACGCAATGGTTATCCAGCAAATTGAAAATGTTCTTCATTTCGGCCTTTCAGTCGCAACTCTTTAACGAATTGCTGACGCAACGCCTGGCTACTTTAACCACCTTAGAATGGGGTGACGTGGCGTATATACATCGTAATGGCGCGGCCTTCGTGGTGGAGGATGTGGCAACAGAGCAGCCGCGCGCCGATGCCTTTGAGATTAGCCCCTCTGGGCCGCTGTTCGGCACGAAAACCCTCATGCCGCAGGGCGAGCCTGGTCAACGCGAACAGGCCATGCTAGACCAGCATGACCTGACATTGGAACATTTCAAATTGCCTGGCCTCAAACTGCGCGGGGAACGGCGGCCGTATCGTTTCCCCCTGACCGACCCCAAAGTATGGTGGGATGATGGCCTCATGCTTTCCTTTGAACTGCCGCCTGGCACCTACGCCACCACCGTCATGGCGGAGGTGATGAAGCCAAGTCTTGCTTCATCTCCAACCGACTCACTTCCATCCACTGCTCACCCGTAGAGGCGAGCAGCCCCGACGCAAAACGACCCCAGGGCGTAACCACCATATATTGATTATCCAACCACATCACAAAACCTAACGGCCCGCGTGGCGCGGTGTGGCAAGCCAGAATCACTTGCCCATCTACGCTAAAGCGGGCTATTTTTTGTTGCCATTCCAATGTATAACTGTGCCACTCGGTCATGGCAACGGGGACGAGGGCTTCACTCACTTTGATGGAGCGTTGCCCTAACGGCCAGCAGAGGCGATACAGGGGCGCAATATTCATTAAGGGGACGGCGAGGGGCGCGGTGGGGAGCAAGGCGAAAAACGGCCAATGCCAGGCATCCAGCGTGCCGACTTTCCAGCCATGGCCTGGCGTGTGTAAATCTAGCTTCATATTGGAGGGCGGGGAACTGTAAAAGAACCAGATGGCGCGCGGCAAGGTTGGCCTGCGCCAATCGGTCATCATGAAGGGGTCATTCCAAAAGCCGAAGCCCGCCGTGCCGACCAACTCGCCGCTGGGGTGGGAGAAACGGGCGCGCACCGTCATGGTCAGGGGCGGTTGCCACAGAAAATCGGCGCGCTTTAGGGTTTGATAATCGTCTAGTTGGGCGTTGCTGTATTGGCGGGGGTGTGTTTGCGGGTGACTAAAGCGTAACACCCCCGCCTCGGCTGCGAGTTGACCTGAGCCTTTTACAAAGGTTTGCCAGGGGAGGGCAAACCGTAAATCAGAGGGGAATTGCTCAAACGTTACCACTTAATTTCAAAACTAGAAAACTCACCCGTTGGGGCGAAATAATCTACTTCAACATTTTCAATATCGGCCAGCGTCGGGCCACTGTAACACCAGGCCACCATGCGATGAATGGCCTCAGAATTGCCTTCAAACACTGCTTCCACGCGGCTATCGGGTAGATTACGCACCCACCCCGTTAGCCCTAATGAACTGGCCTCTTTCTGCGTGTAGTGACGAAAATTTACCCCCTGGACACGCCCAGAGATAAATACCTGCACTTTTAGTTTATCTTGGTCTATCATCATCACACCTCTTATCTTGGTCTATCATCATCACACCTCCACATTTATTCTACCATGTCCCCTGCACTTGGGCAATAAAAATGGCCTCATGGGTTTAGAAAACGGAGTCCAAATCTTTAGATTTGTTATATTTTGCGGTCAAATCTAAAGATTTGGACTCCATGAGTCAATTTCTCACTAGACCTTGTTTGGCTAATCTATAGCAAGGTGGTAAAATCGGGGTATAGGGAGTCCAAATCTTTAAATTTGAGTCACTGTCAAATCTAAAGATTTGGACTCCGCCTAAAAAAAACGAGGAGTCACTTAGTATGATACCTGAAATTCAAATCCCAGCGATTGTAGTCACAATCCTACAAATTATTTTGGCCTTTAGCGGGGCCTTTTTTCTGGCTCTATGGCTGAGTCTGATTATTTGGACATTCCGTGATGCGCGGGCGCGCTCACGCGATATTTTTGCGATTATCTTGGCAACTATCATGGTGGTGGTCTTTGGCCCGTTAGGGTTGGTGCTATATTTCCTGCTCCGTCCCCCCGTCACGTTGGCGGAACTGTATGAACGTTCACTGGAAGAAGAAGCCTTATTACAAGATATTGAAGACCGCCCCCGCTGCCCTGGCTGTTCCCGTGTGACGAATGAGGCGTGGATACTTTGTCCTGATTGTCACACTAAACTCAAAAAGAGTTGCCCCAATTGTAGTAATATTTTGGAACTCACTTGGAACATCTGCCCCTTTTGCTCGGCTCATGTTGATACCCCGACCATGAATGATGACCATCATTACAATCAACCTGGCGCAGTGGCTAAAAAGCCTATCCCTGCCCCTCTAACCGCCGCGCAAGCTAACCGCCCTAGCGGAGAAGAAACCCGTCCCTATTTACCCTATAGTAGTAATGCGTAACTTAACCTAGTGGAGTCCAAATCTTCAGATTTGTTATCGTCAAATCTAAAGATTTGGACTCCTTTTTACTTTTCTAATGCCTAACAAACCAAAATTTAATCAGCTGGGTAACTATATTTTAGGAGATGAATTGGGGCGCGATGCTTTCACCACCCTTTATCATGCTCAAGAGCAAGGCACGAATCGTGCCGTTATTTGTAAGGTTGTATTATTACCTCAAGATAGCCAACCCGAATCATTGGTGAGTGCCTTCGAAAGTTTAATGTCACTTCGTCATGACCACATTCTCCCTTTGGAGGTGGTGGGCGTGCAAGATGATTGTCTTTATCTCATAAATTCTGGCTTCACGGGGCGGCGGTTGGCTGATATATTGGCTGATGATGAGTTGTTGCCCTGGGGAACGAGCCTCGGAATCATCAACCAAGTGGTAGCGGCCTTGGAATATGCCCATGCTCAGGGGGTTACTCATGGGAACTTAAACCCGCAAAATATTTGGGTGGACGAACATCAAAAAGTGGTTGTGGCTGATTTTAACCTCGTCCCGTTGGTTGGGCCGCACTATTTAGGGCTAGGTGTCAATACGGGTATCGTTGGGGTGATGCGCTATTTAGCCCCCGAAGTTTGGGAGGGCAACCCTCGCACTACGGAGACCGATGTCTATTCGTTAGGTTGCGTATTATATGAATTGATTGCCCGTCAACCTGCTTTTGATGGCGCAACGCCGCCCGCAGTGCTGTGCGCCCATTTTCAACCAATGGTATTACCTAATATTTGGCCTGACGATGTGCCGACGAATGTTAAGGCTGTGTTAGCCCAAAGTTTGGCGACACCGCGTTATCCAACAGTGGCGGCATTTAGCCATGCCCTCTTGACGGCGGTGGAACAACCGCCTGAAGCCAACATGGGCGGATTGCCCTATCAAACTGAGGCCAAACCTCATTTAACCGGCACGTTTACTCAAGCCTATCGTTTAGGGCGTGGGGCTGCGAATGGGGTGGCTTTGTCGCCGCGTGGGGATTTAATTGCTGTGCCTAGCACCAAAGGGTTATGGCTTTATGACGCGACCACGGGGGCTGAGGTTGATTTTTTAGAAAGTGAGACCGAAATAACCTGTGTGGCTTTTTCCCCTGATGGTGGACTTTTGGTGACGGGAAGTTTAGAGGGCAGGTTGCATTTGTGGGGCATTGCCGATAAAACGACCTTGTGGGAGATTGACGCGCATGAGGCGCAAGTCTGGGCGGTAGATTTTGCCCCTAATGCGGAACGAATTGTTTCATCTGGGGCGGATGGTTTGGTGCAGGTGTGGCGGGTGGTGGATGAGGAGTTGGAGCTAGAACTAAACGACTTTGCCTCAACCGAGGTGCTTTGTGTGAAATTCTCCGCCGATAACCATTGGTTGGCGGCGGGTGGCTCTGACCATATTGTGCGGGTGTGGCAAGTGCAAGAGGGTATTTTGCAATATACCTTTAATGACCAGGGCGAAGAGATTATTAGTGTCGTGTTTACACCTGATAATGAGAGTTTAATTGTGGGTAGTATTGACCACACCATTCAGGTTTGGAATTTGGTTGATGGCACATTACGACGCAGTTTGGATGACCAACATGATATGGTCATGAGCGTGGTTTGCTCACCCGATGGGGCATTAATTGCCTCGGCGGGTAGTGAAGGTAATATTTGTTTATGGGACATGGCCTCTGGCAAACTCACTCAAACTTGGGAAACGGGTGAAGATGCGGTGGAGAATATTGCGTTTTCTGCCGATGGGACGGTTTTGGCCGCCCAAGCCGATGATGGGGCGATTTGCTTACGCCGAGTTACAGATGGGGCGATTCTGTTGACTATTGGGGGTCACATGGAATCGGTCACGAACTTTGCTTTTGCGGCGGATAGTAATTTAATGGCGTTAGGCTCAGATGAAGGGCCAATTTGGTTATGGGCGATTGATACCAGCAAATTAGGGTTGGTGTTAGAAGGGCATGAGGATTTTGTGGAATGTTTGGACTTTTCGCCTGATGGTCAAACCTTAGCGTCAGGTTCAGATGATGGCCGTATTTGTTTGTGGAAAATTGACCCTAGCGAAATTACCCAAACATCATTAGAGCTAGGCTCTGAGGTCATGGGGCTGGCCTTCTCGCCTGATGGTCAATTAGTGGCGGCTGCGTCGAATGATGGGTTGGTGCGGGTGTGGGAATTTGCCAATCAGGAGTTGCGCTATGAATTAGCGGGACATGAAAATAGTGCAGTGCGGGTGGCTTTTTCACCTGATGGGCAATGGTTGGCTTCTTGTTCTGATGATGAGACTATTCGGTTATGGCGTGTTACGGATGGTGAATGTGTGGCGACCTTAATCGGCCATGAGGGTGAAGTGTGGGCGATTGCCTTTGACCCCACCAGCCAAATATTGGCTTCGGGTGGCGCAGATGGCATGATTCGCTTATGGAATATGACGGATAATAGTTTGCGGGAAACATGGGAATTAGCCACCGATGCGGTAGTCAGTTTAGCATTTTCACCCAATGGGCAACTCTTGGCTGCTGGCACTATTGATGGCATGGTGTCGTTATGGCAGTTAGCCGACGGTAGTAATATTACGACACTTGATGCCCATGTTGATGCGGTAGAAAGTTTGTCTTTCTCGCCCAATGGCCGCTTATTAGGCACGGGCGGTTTGGACGGCATGGTACGGTTGTGGCATATTTAAGGTGGTGAAACACAACAACGGATTAAGAAGTTAACGGATAAAGCGAAATGATTCCACCTGAAACTTTACAGGTGGAACGAATTTATTCTTTATCCGTTGCTTCCTGTATCTGTTGTTGTGTTTTTTATATTTATGCCACGTTTATTAGACTTCATATCCAAGTTAATATTAATAACAATAGGTATCATGTTGGCCTTTATCATGGCGGAGTTGGGGGCGCGGGCGTTGGGGCCACCATACGAAATTGGTGATCAGATTCATCGCACCCACCAATGTGAGGCTACGATAGGTTGGACAGGGCTGCCTAGTCAGACGGCTGTTATTTCCATGTATAACCGTACCTATCCCGTCAGTTGGAATCGAGATGGAATGCGCGGGCCAGATTACCCCTACCCGAAAGCGGCGGGGGTTTTTCGGATTTTAGTGTTGGGCGATTCGATGATAGAGGCCATGGAGGTGGCGGAGGCGGAGCGAAGTGTTCATATTTTAGAACAAAAATTAAATGAGCAAGCTCCGCCTGGCCTAAAGTTTGAGGTTTTAAATGGGGCAATTGGGGCTTGGGGGCCGCCGCCAGAGTTCATGTATTTTCGCACTAAAGGGCAACTTTATCAACCTGATTTGGTATTAATTAGTTGGTTTTCGCGTAATGATTTGACTGATGTGTTACCTAATCATGTGAATACGGCGGGGCCAACGGGCGGGATTCATTGTTTCTCGCCCTATTTTGCGATATGTAACGGAGAATTTGACTCACAACCCTGGTTTGTGGCGCCTGGGGTCTCGGCCAAGTGGCAAGCCTGTACGCAAGGGCGGCGTTGGCTGACGAATGGGTTAAGTACCTTGTATGAATATTCTCGTTTATATCAACGCTTGACGGCGGTTTTGGTGAATATTAATGACCGTGACACTTTTGCGACTAATCAGTATGCGCCCTGGCTAGATGTTCATCATCAAGATGAAAAACTTAACGAAGCCTATCAATTAACGGGTGATATTTATGCTCAATTGGCGCAAGAAGCCGCAGTAGGTGGGGCGAAAACGGTGGCAATCCTCGCGCCACTGAGACGCTCGGTTGATGCGGAGGTCAATCCCATGACGCGGGCGGCCATGATTGCGGCTGACCCCGCTTTAGCTCAGGCTGACCCCACGTTGCCGCACCGCGTGATGAGCGAGTTATTGACGGCAGAAGGTATGCCCGTATTGGATTTACATCCGCTTTTGGTGAATTATCTTAAGGTGGGGGGCGAGCCTGTTTATTGGCCTGGTCAGGATTTTCATTGGAATGTGCAGGGCAATCAATGGGTGGGGGAAACGATTGCCCTGTGGCTCATTGAGCAGAAATTAGTGCCATCTAGGTGATAACTTGAAGGAGTCCGTAATCATTTACGGACAGCCCGCAAAGAATTGCGGACTCCTATTCCAAATCCCCCAATTATTTACAGG
>JAIFLK010000381.1:0-2638 GCA_020049115.1 Chloroflexota bacterium
GAAACAAAGGCTGTAAAGACAGGCCGAATCCCTTGATAGGCGGTCAAGGATTGTTCGGTTAAATTAACATAAATCCACCGTTCCGTTAAATCTACGGATGGGGCGAGCGCGGTGGCCGTCACCACCACAGTTGAAGTTACAATAGGTGTCGTTTGCAAAGAGCGTTGAGTTACGGCCAAGACCCCATTATTAGGTAATAAAGTGGGATATAACCAACTGTCCCCCTGTGCCTGAGCAACTACCACCATAAGTTGCAACCAACATAAACTGATTAAACTCCAGCCACTTATTTTGCGCCACATAAAAATAATCTCCTCAAATCATTTTAGTTACCCCCATTATATCTAAAATCGGTTACTTTTACTAGCTTAGAGAAAAAATATAGGGGGACGAAGCAATCTTGCAGTTCTAAAAAGAGGTCAGTTATATTTTAGGGATAGGAATTTGCCAAAAAAAAGGAAATACGTATAATAGAGAACAGTTAAGTATGAAATAAGTCCTCGTCGTCTAGTGGTCTAGGACACAGCCCTTTCAAGGCTGCGACACGGGTTCAAATCCCGTCGGGGGCATGTTAACTAAAAAAAGCCATCTCAATTGAGATGGCTTTTTTGGTCTACTTAACCTTAGTGTTTTACTGAGCCAACATGAAAAAGTAAGCCAACCCTGCCCCGCCTAGCCCTACGATAACACAACCTAACCATAACACCACTACAATGACCGCAGCCATCGTTAAATTATATTGGGTAAACCAGGAAGTAGTTATTTCAGTCGTTGATTCAGCCTGAGTGTCAGAGTCAGGGACAATGACGGGGTTAATCGGCAGAGTGGGATTGTGAGGCATAGTGAGCGCATCTTGTTGAGAGATGGAGATGGTTTTAGCAGCATGGTCAAAAACTTTGCTACGAAAAGATAACTGAGTTTCTTCTTCGTCAGGCATCTCTGCCGAGGGGTTAAATCGGTTAAGGGTTGTATCAAGATGTGTCCCACACTCAGCACAAAAAAGGGACGTAGCCTCATTTTCCGTGCCACATTTAAGACATTTCTTCATAGTGAATTAACCTCAAAATAGGACAGGCACTTAATGAAGTGCCTGTCCATGAAAAAAAGCAAAGATAAATTGGGTTCTAGTCATCCAATGACTAAGGCTTAGGGTTGGCCTAGTGTAGCAGCTTCTAACTTAACCCGTTGCACTATCTTCCATTTGTTTTCTGAAAAACGCAAGAGATAACGGGCTGTTTGAATCTGTTGGTCAGGACTATTGGTGACAAAAGTAATATCAACCATACTCATCTGGTCAGGTTGTTCGCCACTAAAGTTAAGTGAACTAACGACTAATGAAGATACGGTTGCACTGGGCAAACCAAAATAGCCAAAATTACCTGCATTGTATTCTTTAGTAGCTTCGGCATCGGAGTCTAGTGAAAGAAATTCTTTGGCGTTCCACCCCTGGTCAGCGTGGCGACATAAATCATCTTTGGTGGTAAAACAAGAGGCCGCATAAAAAGCCAACACCACTTGCTCAGGAAAAGGTGCATTAACAATTTCAGAAGGTGGGTCGGGGTAAAAATCTAAAGTCGTTACGGATGGTTGACCTAATTTAGTGGGGTCACTCCTGTCCATGTAACTTTTCTTTTCACTGTCTAGCACATAAACCTGACGTAAAGCCAACTGGCTACGGTCATAGCTGCCTTTGGTAATCACCGTAACATTTTTGCTGCCCATGTCAATGGTCACGCCACCATCGCCATGAAACCGCCCTACAGGAACATAACGCGAGGGGTTATCAGAAGGTGGGTCCAAAGGATTACCCGTTGGTATTTCATCACGGAGACGGAAAATGGTTAAATCAGTCGCCTGAGAACCAATCGGAATACCAAACGGCATGTTAGGATAACCCTTAATAAAAATATCGCGAATATTATCCGAAGTCAGATAGTCCTGACTGACGGCATAATCGCCATCACTGAGATAGTCATTATTCGGGGGACGGAGAGAATAGGGGTAGATAACGGGTGGATTACCTCGGTCATTGTCATAAATAACCGCACTAATTTGGCTATCTTGCCCATAAAAAACCATCCATTCATCAAAACTATCATTATCAGTATCTATCCGCATCACATCTTTAACATTAACCGTATCAGTCAAATTAGGCGGAATAGACGCTCCATAATTAACTAATTCAGTGCCACCCATAATATAACCTAATTGACGCATTAATGGGCGAGGGTCAAAATCAAACATCATGACAGCAAATGAGCCAATGGTACCTAAAAACACTAAGGTACTTATTACGCCCATAATGGCTTGACGGTTAATAAAGCCAAAAAAATTGGTTTTACTACGCATCCAATATAGGATGAGGGTGAGAACTACAAAAAAAGCAAATACGGCTCGGTAATCCATGAGGTATTCCTCCCAGGGGGGTATTTTTTAATAACAAGAGATGTAACAGGCTACCTTAATGATAAATTAGGTAAAGATTATTGTCAAGCAATCTAGGCAAATGTGGTTATTGGCAAAAAAACCATTCCATCAAAATCATAATCAGTATTTCAAGATTTGAGTGCAACTACTAAATCCCCCTCACCCCCGCCCCTCTCCCAAAGGGCGAGGGGAGACAAGAGACTCCCTCGCC
>JAIFLK010000381.1:2657-8004 GCA_020049115.1 Chloroflexota bacterium
GCCCTTTGGGAGAGGGGAGACAAGAGACTCCCTCGCCCTTTGGGAGAGGGCTGGGGTGAGGGTGACAAATCTTGATATACTGAGAATAGCAATCAAACAGGTAGGCTTTGCACTTGGTCAATAAACAGAGTAAAATCCACGTCAGCGTTCAGCAATCAGTCTTTCAGCCAAAAGCTGACAAACTGAAAGGCTGACCGACTGACACGCTGACTAAAATAAATATTTATTCCTTTGAGGCAACCCTCCCATGAAATATTCAATTAAAACCATTATCATCGTTACCAGTCTATTTAGCTTAATTTTTATTTTAGGCTTCATGGTCGGGCGATTCACCCCTACCCCCGCCACAGTCAATGCTCAAACTACGGTTGAACAACCTCCCGAGTTTGTTGTCTTTTGGGAGGTTTGGCAATATGCTCATCAATATTATATTGACCAAGATAAATTAGTAACCAAAAATCTTGTATATGGGGCGATTAATGGTCTACTGCAAGTGTTAGGGGATGAAGGGCATACCCGTTTTCTGCCCCCGCAAGATGCGGCGGCGCAAAAAGAAAGTATTTCAGGTAAATTTTATGGTATTGGGGCTACGGTTAATATTATTGATGATTTTCCGACGGTTCTCACCCCGATTGCTGGCTCGCCTGCTGAGGCCGCGGGCATTTTAGCGGGTGATGTCATCTTAAAAGTAAATGGGACTGAGGTTAAAGGTTTTTCCATTACTGATGCAGTCAATCTCATTCGCGGCGATGAAGGCACAGAAGTTACGCTCACTATTTTCCGCCCTAAAAATGAGAAACAAATGGATATTTCCATCATTCGGGGCGAAATAAAACTGCCTGCGGCCACCTGGACGCTCGTGCCTGAGACTAAAGTAGGGTTAATTCTCATGAGCCAATTTAGTGCCAATTTGGATGAAAATATTGTGCAAGCCGTTAAAGAATTAAAAGAGGCTGGCGCAGAGAGTTTAATTCTTGATGTGCGAAATAACCCAGGCGGTTTGTTAGACCAATGTATTCGTGTCTCTAGTCAATTTCTAAAGGATGGTAATGTTTTGTTAGAAGAAGACCCTCAACATAATCGCAAACAGTACCAAGTTATCCCTGGTGGCGTAGCTTTAGATATTCCGCTAGTTATCTTAACTAATTTGGGTTCAGCCAGTGCTGCCGAAATTTTTGCGGGGGCTTTACAAGACCAAAAGCGTGGCAAAGTGATTGGCGAAAAAACCTTTGGCACAGGCACAGTCTTACAACCTTTCGATTTGAGCGACGGCTCAACCCTTCTCCTCGGCGTGAGCCAATGGCTGACCCCGCAAGGCCGTCTCATTCGCCAAAAAGGGATTGAACCAGATATTGCGGTTAGCTTGCCTGCTGATGCCCGTATTTTATTCCCTGGCGTTATTAAAGATATGACGAAAGCAGAAATTATGAAGTCGCAAGACACCCAAATGCTGCGCGCGTTGGAAGAATTAAACGCTATCCCCAGCATGGGGCCGCAAAATAGTCACTGGCAAGAGCTACAATTAGTTAAGTAATTCATGCCTATTCCTCCACCCACAGCCAGCCCAACTACAGGCTTACGCGCCCTGCAAGCCATGTGGCAACAACAGCATGTGTTAGCCGCACTATCCTGTTTTCATGCCGAGTTGGGTAATGTTTTTCGGATAAATCTGCCAGGCTTTCGGCCCGTTATGTTGGTTGGCCCCGCGGCCAATCAATATATTTTTATTACCGCCCGTGAACAACTTCTATGGCGCAGTGAAAGCGACCCCATTACACACTTATTACGACAAGGATTACTGGTAGTAGATGGGGAAGTGCATGATGTTTTACGCCAAGCCATGACCCCCGCCTTTCATCGGCGCATGTTGAGCCGTTATGTTGCTGATATGAGCCATTATAGTGACCAGGTGATGACGACCTGGCCGCTTCATCAACCGTTTGATTTACTCCCCCAAATTCGTCAAATTGCGTTGCTTATCCTCGTGAATGCCATGTTTAAAACGGATTTCACCCCTGAAATGTCCCGTTTATGGGGCGCGGTAGTGAAGACATTGGATTACATTTCGCCAGGATTATGGCTATTTTGGCCGCACCTGCCCCGCCCAGGCTATCGTCGGGCTATCCAACAATTAGACCATTATCTGCGCCAAATTATCCACCTGCGACGGGCGCAACCAATAACGAATAATGACGATTTATTAGGTCTCATGATATATGAAGCAAAATTAAATGATGAACTTATTCGCGACCAAATGTTTACCATGTTGGTTGCGGGGCATGACACCAGTACCTCAGCCTTAGCTTGGGCGGTCTATTTATTGGGGCAACATCCCGACATACAACAGCAAATTCAAGCAGAATTAGACTCAGTGTTAGGAAAAAACCCACCCACTTTCGAGAACCTTAAAGATTTAAGCTATTTGGAACAGGTGCTTAATGAAACTTTACGGTTATATCCACCGCTTCATCTAGGTAATCGCCGCGCCGAGGTGGATTTGGAATTTCAGGGTTATCATATTGCCGCAGGCACGCGTGTCTGTTACTCACCCTATTTAACTCACCGTGACCCACAACATTGGCCTGAGCCACATAGGTTTGACCCTGAACGTTTTGCGGCCTCTGCCCCATCGCCTGCGCCCTATAGTTTTATTCCCTTTGGTGGTGGGCGGCGGATTTGTTTAGGCAATATGTTTGCGATGGTGGAAATGAAGGTTATATTAGCCCGCCTACTCCAGCGATTTACCCTACATGCAACCCCAGCCAAAATCCATTTACACATGGGCGTAACCCTAGAGCCACGACCAGGGGTAACGATGAGGCTAGAGGCGCGACGTTAATTTTGACGCAAATTTGGAGTCCAAAGCGGTACGCTTTGAGCAATGGAGCAAAGCGTACCGCTTTGGACTCCAAAACAATAGCTAACACAAAACACCCTGACTGAAATTTCAGTCAGGGTGTTTTGTGTTAATGACTACCCAGAAAATTACTTCACGCCACCAACCGTCAAGCCACCAACGATATGTTGTTGTAAGAAAAGGTAAACAATCGCGACGGGCAAGGAAAGCATAATCGCCATGGCCGCAAAAGCTGACCAGGGAGTATCACCAGAATATTGTCCCGTCATGTTCCATAGAGCCATGGCGAGGGTGAAGTTTTCAGGTTTGGTTAAGAACTGCCAGGAGAGGGCAAATTCTGTCCAACCCGTTAAGAAACCTAAAAAGAAGGTGACTGCTAAAGCAGGACGGGAAAGGGGTAAAATAATATACATAAAAACTTGGTTGAAGGATGCGCCATCAATAATAGCGGCTTCTTCCAAATCTTTGGGAATAGTATCGAGGTAGCCTTTCAAGTTCCAAATAGAAAAAGGCAACGCCCCCGAAATCATCGCCAGTCCTACACCCCACAGTGAGTTACGCAAGTTAAAACCACTGCCAATGGGAATGTTGATACTGTTGAGCAACACGAATAGTGGCGCAATGGTCGCAATGGCAGGCACCATTAAGACCGTAATAACCCCTAACATAAGGTACTCGCGGCCATAAAACTTAAAACGGGAAAAAACATACGCCGCGCTAACCCCAATTAATACCGCGCAAAAAGCCACGCCACCCGCCAATAGCAAGGAGTTCATGGCGAGTTGGATAAAAGTTACGGGATTAGCCGTTGGTTGACCAAGCACCCGCAGATAAGCCTGTAACGAGATTTCAGGAGGGAATAGCTCTTTAGGACGAGCAATATCACGCGCATCCAACGACATGCCCACAATCCAAAGAATGGGGAACATCACGGTAAAGGTAATAAACAACAACATGGCTTGATAAATGAGTTGTTGACCTAAAGGTAATTTTTTGGTTGTTTCAGGCATCGTAGCTCTCCGTTGCTTTAGTTATCCGATTAGTTGCTAAAGTTAAACCCAATAAGATAAAAAATATGAGGATGCTAAAAGCTGCGGCAACCCCATAAAGCCGTTGCTCATTCACTAAACGAAAAGCAATAGTGACGAGGATTTCAGTTTGGCGAAGTGGCCCGCCATTGGAGATAAAAAAGATAACGTTGAACTGATTGAAAGTCATGATAAGACCTAACATGGTGGCGGGAATCATGGCGGGGCGAATCATGGGGACAGTAATACCCCAAAATTGTTGGACAGAGGTCGCGCCGTCCATTGAAGCCGCCTCATAGAGGTCTTTAGGAATACTTTGTAATGCTCCCGTTGCCACAATGGTCATAAAAGGCCAACCAAGCCAGATATTAGCAATCAAGACGGCAAAGAAAGAGAGAGGTAAAGGAATACCAGGAAAAGGAGGGTTAATTTGTTCCATCCAACGAATTTGGAACATCTCTGGGGCCATCCCAACCAAACCACCAAGTGAGGCTAAAGCCACGTTAATCGCCCCAAAGTTGGGGTCAAACATATTTCGCCACACGACCGCAATGACTAAACTAGGAATCACCATGGGTAAAACAAACAGCGTACGATAGATGCCTTTCGCCCACAATCCCTCAACATTTAGTAATACTGCAATCAGAACACCTGCAACTACGTGGACAATTACATTCGAAAAAGTCCAGAACAAGTTAAAGCCTAACAATCGCCAAAAATTGAAGTTAGGTAGTTTGGCCGCTAATCCACCCCCAAAAATATACCAGTAGTTATCAAGCCCAACAAAATTAGGGGGTGTACCCTTTAAGTTTTTTACGCCATAATCAGTGAGAGACATCCAAACCTGATAGAATAAGGGATAGAATGTAATCATAGTCATGACAAAAAAAGCGGGGAAAAGATACATATAAATGAAACGGGTTTGACTCGTTTTTTGCCACCAGTCTTGAAAAGCTGATGGTTTTTGCGACGACATATTACCAGCTGCCATAGCTTAAAATCTCCTTGAGATAGGTTAAATATGAGCGAGAAGGGAGTGCCAACATTAAAGTCAGCACTCCCTTTTTTATAAAAAAGAACTATTTACTTGTTGGCTGCATCCATGGCCGCACATGCTTCCGTCACCGCATCCGCAGGTTTAGAAACACCTTCAATCGCTTTGGTAAACATATCACCAAAGGGCGCCCAATAGTTCGCAAATTGAATACTTTGAGGACGGGGGAAACCACTCGCAGAGGCTTCCGCAAAAATCGCCACCAATGGGTCTGACGCTTTCACATCTGAACGTATCGGCACGTGACCCGCTTTGTCGGTATAGATTTGAGCCGAATCTTTGTTCGTTAAGAACAAAGCCAAATCAACTGCCCCTGCAATGTTCTCGCTGTTCGGGTTGACATAAAAACCATCAATCCCATTGAACGGACTAGCTTTACCCGTACCCGCAGGTATCGGCACAACCCCT
>JAIFLK010000201.1 GCA_020049115.1 Chloroflexota bacterium
CGAGGGGTAACATGCTCGGCCCTGGGGAAAAATTGTATACTCGTTTGGTCATTATAAAACTCCTTAATATATTTTACGGTTTAGGCAAAAACAGGAGTGCAACGGCTTTAGACGTTGCGCTCCTGTAACCCATTATACTATAAGTCAGATTTTTTAGAGAATTTCCAAGACTACAACGGATGAAGGAAAAACGGATATAGGGCTTACGCAAAAATAGCGTATTTGTGGTAGGAGTCCGCAATCATTTGCGGACAGCCCGCAAATGATTGCGGACTCCTGCCACAAGTAAGCTATTTTGCATAAGAGTAAAGTCAGCCATTATAACGCTCTAAGCGTTATAATGGCTTAAGGTCTTTACGCCACTGGCTCTACATGCACCAACACATCAGTCACTCGTAACTCATCTTGTAATTTACCCTGCGTCACATGGCCTAAATAATGGGCTTCAGCTAGACTCATGCTACCGTCCACTTGAATGTGTAAATCTAAATGGCGGCATTGGTTAGTGCCTCGGCTGCGGATTTTATGGCAGGATTTCACGCCGTCCACCGATAAAACAATGCGTTCTACGTCAGTGGGGTCAATAATGGCACTATCGGCCAGGGTTTCTGAGGCGCGGCGGATAATGTCTAGCCCCGCGCGGGCGATGATGATGACGATAAATAACGCCATAAGGGTGTCAATCCAGACAAAGCCAAAACTGACCGCAATTAAACTTAAGATAACAGAGCCAGAAACATATAAATCTGAGCGCGTATGTTCCGCATCGGCTAATAACAAGTGGCTGTCCAATTCATGGCCGCGTTGGGCTTCGTAGCGAGTGACCAAAAAATTGATGATGATGGTGGCAATCATAACAGCAAAGCTCATGGTGGTGACTTCGGTGACTTCGGCATACCACAGCCGATTGATGATGCTTTTGAGGACTTGCCAACTTGTTAGCAAGAGTAACAAACCAATGGTTAAGGTGGCGAAGGTCTCATATTTTTCATGGCCGTAGGGGTGGTCAGCGTCAGGCGGGCGGGCGGCAATGGTTGAGCCAACCAAGCCCACGATATTGGATGAGCCGTCCATCATGGAGTGAAAGCCGTCGGCTAACATACTGATAGAACCCGTAAACCAACCTACGCCAACCTTAGCGGCAGCAACGAGTAAGTTGAGGCCCAAAATTTGCCATAAAACTTGATTGACATCTTGATGATGTGTTTTGGGGATAGAAAATTTCACAGGATTAATCATGGGGCATACCACCTTATTTTAATTTTAACAGATTTATCATAGTCTATATCTCCACAGTTATCAATGCTTGGGGTTAACTTTCTATTGAGTAACTCCTAACATTATTTTGAGGAGGCACTAACATTATTTTTAGGCCATGCAAAATAGACATTATACCGATTTAACGATTTTCGTAGGGGCAGGGCTTGTCACTGCCCGCAAATGGGGCAAGCACAAGGCATTGCCCCTACGAAATGACCACAATTTTTTAATCGGTATAAACTCTAATAGCCTCAGCAATGACTGAAGCTCTTATAAGTACCCAAGCAAAAGTTTTGCGGACTATTTTTAGTCCTTATTTTAGCCCTTATAAGGCTTAAAGCCTTATAAGGGCTTCCGCAGAATTTATGCTCACCTACTTAAGGTTTGAAACCTTATAAGGGCTAACTTGACCGATGTAAATAGCCTTTTTTACTATTGACCTGATTTAATTTTAAGGTTATGCTGTTGAGTACACATTAAACTTTACATTTTTAAGTGGGTTGAGGAGTTAGATAATGAGTGCTATAACCTTACATCAAAATACAGACACTTTTCTATTAGGGGGCAACCAACCAGGTGCGCCCCTTCTTAACCTCACTAAGCAGCTAAACAGAATCGGGGACAGCATGGAAACACAAAACATGAATATCCTACTCATTGCACCGCAAGAAGAAGATTACATCATGATGCGCCAACTACTGGCTGAAATAGCAGGTTTGACACCTTTTACAGGGTGGGTCTACTATTTAGAATGGGCCGGGCAATATGATACCGCGAAAAATATGATTGAACATAACCGCTATGATATTTATTTATTGGATGCCACTTTTCAGCATGAGACGGCAGAACCAAGCATGGCGGTGGCAGGGCCGTCTTTATTACAACAAATAAAGACAGAAGTACCCATCATTTTACTAGTTGACCAACCTGAGTCGCTGACTTTTACTCAAATCGAGGCGGCTGATATTTTAGTTAAAAGTCAACTCAATAGTCCTTTATTGGAACGTACTTTGCATTATGCACTTGAGCGGAAAACGCGCGCGCGGCTAGAGAAAGCTCAAGACACGCTCAAACGTTGGTTTACTAATCGTAATAGTTATTTGACTAAAATCAACCAAAAATTACGGGATGAAATGGAAGTTCGCCAACATGCCGAGCAGGATTTGCGCGAGTCGGAGGAGCGTTACCGTACTTTAGTGGGTAACATTCAAGATGGCGTGGTGATGGTGCAAGAGGCGAAAGTCGAGTTTGCCAATGAAGCCTTTGCCCGCATGATTGGTTATCAAGTGAAAGACATTATTGGCATGAAATTCCTGAGTTTAATCGCCCCTGATGATTTAGAACTCATTGCTAGTCGTTATGGACACTTACAAGTAAAGCCTGGCGTGCCGAAGGAGTATGAATTTCACTTACTGCATAGAGACCAATCAACCAAAGTTATGGTCAATATTAATGTCGGGGCGTTTACTTATCGGGGTAAAACCGCCAGTATTGCCACGGTCAAAGATATTACGGTACGAAAATTTACTGAAGAGCAATTACGAAAACTCTCGCGCGTGGTACACCAAAGCCCCATTTCGATTATGATTACGGATACAAATGGTAATATTGAGTATGTCAATCCCATGTTCACCCAAACTACGGGCTACGCTCTTAAAGAAATTATTGGCGAGAATCCACGCATATTGAAATCAGGCGAGCATCCGACTGAATATTACGAACAACTTTGGGCGACTATTGCTTCGGGGGGAACATGGCGGGGTGAGTTACAAAATCGCAAGAAAACGGGGCAACTTTACTGGGAATTTGCGACCATTTCACCCATTAGCAATAAAAGTGGGCGCGCCACTCACTATCTGGCTATTTTGGAAGATATAACGGAACGTAAACGAGTTTTGGCAGAATTACGCCGTCATCGTCATCATTTGCAAGAATTGGTAGATGAACGCACGGCGGAATTGACGCAAGTGAATGAGAAATTGCAACAAGAAGTGGAGGAACGCAGCCGCATGGCTGAAATGAATCGTCAGGGACGAGAACGGCTACGGTTGCAATATAACGGGATTCCGGTGCCAACTTATACCTGGCAACGGGTAGGGCGAGATTTTGTATTAATTGATTACAATGATGTGGCCGCGAAAGCCCCAGGGAAAATTATTGATTTTATGGGCAAGAAAGCCAGCGAAATGTTTGCCGATAAACCCGACATTTTAGAAGATTTTAAGCAATGTTTCTTAACTAAAAAGACCCTTCGCCGCGACGCACCTTACCAATTATTAACCACTCAAGAGAAGCGTCATTTTATCACCAGTTATATTTTTGTGCCGCCGAATGTGGTCATGGTTCACATGGAAGATGTGACGCATTATAAAGAAACTGAGCGACAGTTACAAGAATGTCGCGCCCAGTTGGAGAAATTAACTGCTGCTCGGATGACGGAAGTGGTGTCAGCTAACGAAAAACTACAAGTTCAAATTGATGATTGGCGAGAAAAAGAGCAAGAATCAGCGGACACTCAACAGATAGAATTTAAGCTGACCGATGGCTTGGTTGGTACCTGGGATTGGAATGTAGACACGGGTGAAATGGTATTTAGTGCGGAATGGGCGGAAATGTTGGGTTATACGCCTGAAGAAGTTAAGCAAAATATTCGTTCATGGGCGGGGCTGATGCACTTAAATGACATTGCGAAAGTGATGGATAACCTTAATAGTCACTTTGCAGGTGAGATTCCGTTCTATGAGTCGGAACACCGCTTGAAAACGAAGTCGGGGCAATGGAAATGGATTTTGGGACAAGGCAAAGTGGTTGACCGAGACAAAAATGGCCGAGTATTACGAATGACGGGAGTACATCGAGATATTAGCGCGCGTAAAATGGCGGAAGAGGCTCTGCGCCGTAGCAATGCTTGGTTCCAAAGCCTGATTGAAACGATTAGCGATTGGGTGTGGGAAATTGATAAGGACATGGTTTATACATATGTTAGCCCGAAAGTGCTGGATATTTTGGGTTATACCGAGGCCGAAGTGATAGGTAAAACCATGTTTGACTTTATGGATCCCGATGAGGGCAAACACTTTAAGGCCGTACTAACCCGACGCATGGTTTCACGAAAACCATTAATTGCTTTAGACAATAACCATCGTCATAAAAATGGGGATTTAGTGGTTTTGGAGACCAACGGCATGCCCTTTTATGATGAAGATGGCCTCTATTGCGGCTATCGCGGGGCGCACCAGGATATTAGCGGGCGAAATAACGCGAAAGGTGAACGCGAAAGGGCGAAATAATACGAAAAGACGAAATAATACGAAAGGTGAACACGAGAGGACGAAATAATGCGAAAGGCACGAAGAAAAACTTAACCTTTCGCGTTCACATTTCGTATTATTTCGCCCTTTCGCGTTCACGGTTACCCTACGGTTAGGCAACATGGCTGATATGCCTATTGACAGCGTAAGCCAAATGGCGTATAATTAAGCCATTGATTAAAAAGACAAACGGGAGTGTCAAAATTTCATTTTGACGGGCGAAAATAAAATTTTCGCTCTCCTTAAGCAAAAGTTGAGGCTACCATGAAACTATACATTACGCTGACCAAATATAGCTTGCTGATGCTGCTCCTTGTGGGCGGCATGGTTTTGAGTTATGTCCCCAATTCGATTGCTGCCACCTCGTCAACGCTGGCGATAGATGTGTTTGGGGCGCATTTAGTTTTGCAGCCGACGACCCTTGAGGCCAGCCCAACGGAGTTAGCCCAAATTCAGGCCATCTTAACAACACGACTAACTCAAGCCAAGTTAAATGGGGCCTTTGAGGTTAAAGTAGTGGCGCAACACATTGAAGTGAATTTAAGTGAGGGACAAGATGCCCCCATTGCCGCGCCGTTAATGTCCCATGTAGGCCAAATTCAATTTATAGCTGGGGGGATTGACACGTCACCGTTAGATAATAAGGTGAGCGCAAATTATCCCACGTTATTTACAAGTAATCAAGTGACAGATTTTACGCTGCCTAAATCAGGCGATATTTT
>JAIFLK010000346.1 GCA_020049115.1 Chloroflexota bacterium
GTAGGGGCAATGCCTTGTGCTTGCCCCCATTGTGGGCAGGGACAAGCCCTGCCCCTACGAAAATCATTAAATCGGTATAATGTCTAATATACAAAGGTGCGTAATGTGATGGGGCTAGTAATGAATTATTTGTTTAATTTCTAGCATATCGGCACTTGCTAAGGTACAATAGCGAGTTCCTAAATGAGGCGGCCAAAATTTCAAAAACTTCGACCTTCTAAAGCTACAATATAACTCATTTAGGATAACTATAGTGAGGATTAGCAGAATTTTTCTGGCTTAGGCCGTTTGTTCTGTTAATCCTTGCTATTGATGCAACTTACCAAAAATCAAGTAAACAGTCCAGTAGCATCATAGGAGCAAGTTTATTTCGGGATACGTAACTTTTTAACCTTATTTTCATAGGAGAAAATAAAATGCGCCGATATTTTTTTGCAACCGTTTTACTGGTAGTTGTGGCAAGTAGCTTTTTTGCTTGTCAAGGGCAACAAATAAATAGCTCCAAACGTTTTTCAGGGATTAAAGTTATTTTTTTTGTAGGCGGATCAGCTGAAAACCCGGTAGCTAAACTTATTTATGGTGGGGCAAAAGCCGCTGAAAATGACCTCGGTGTTCAGGTTGAGTATGTTTGGTCAGATTGGAATGCAGATAAAATGGTGCTGCAATTCAAAGATGCCATTGCTAAAAAACCAGACGCAATTGCGCTGATGGGACATCCTGGTGATGAAGTCCTTGAGCCTTTGGTAGAAGAGGCTATTCGTAACAAAATCATTGTAACAAGCCAAAATGTAAATCTACCGCAGTTAGAAGATACGTATTTTGATAAAGGTTTTGGGTATGTAGGGCAAGATGTGTATGAGTCAAGCGTTTCTTTAGTGAAGGTGGCCGTCCGTAAATTTGGTTTGCAAGCCAATGATAAGGTTTTAGTTGCTGGCAATAAACAAAAACGGCTGCTAGGGGCGCAAGACGAGTTAAATAAGTTGGGGCTTAAGGTCGAATTTTTAGATATTCCAACCCAACTGACTGATGAGGAAGCTGCCAAAGTTACTAAAGATTACTTGGCTCAAAATAAAGAGTTTAAATTTATTTTAGCGGGTAGTAAATTAGGACGACAAATGGCTGAAATCCTGAGTGGAAATGGGATAAAACCAGGCGAGATTAAGGTGGCAACGTTTGATTTGTCCTTAAAACTTGCACAAGATGTAAAAAGTGGTTATATTGGTCTAATTATAGACCAGCAACCCTATTTACAAGGATATTTACCGATTTTACAGGCATGTTTAACGAAGAAATATGGTTTTTCGGGGTTACATATTGATACGGGTTCATCATTCATTGATGAATCTAACATTGACCTCATTGAGGTATTAGTCAAGCAACAAATTCGTTAAGTAATACGACTCTTTAAGTTTTTGGGGGTAAATGTAGGGGTTCAAAATTTTGAACTCTACATGTGTCGCTCAAACTGGAAATTCACGCCACAAAACCACTCAATTTATTAAAGAGCCAATAAAATAAATCCCTATGCTTAATAAATATAGGGTTTTTGTGTATAGTCCTACTTAAGTACCCAAACAAAAGTTTTGCTCAAGTTTTAGACCTCACAGGTTTTTGAAACCTGTGAGGTCTGCCGCAGAATTTATGCTCATCTACTTATAAAGCTGTAAGCAAAAATCTTAAAAATAGGCATAGGGATTTTTTTAACATCATGTATAAACGTATTGTTGGGTTGAACCTTAAGCTATTAATTTTGTTGTTGATTAGTTTTGCTTTGATGGTAATATTGTTAGTTTTTACCTTAACGATTATTCTAAAAAACAATCAACAAAATAATTTGGAACTTTTCAGAAATGAATTCATTGAGTCGGGAAATGAATTGCTTAAACGTGCCGCTAATTTATTTTTTATTCCACTTGATTCCTTTTTGCAAGCAAACCAATCGCCTTCAAATAACCAAATTATCGCATTTGTGAAAGAAATTGATAAAAATAATGGACATGTGGTTATCTTTGATTATTCAGGTCGGTCATTGTTAGCGGATTACGCTAAACCAGAGTTAGAGGAATTATTTAGCAAAAACGTTATTGACAAAAATTACAACGAAATGCTCTTAACAAATAAAACGGAATTTGTTTTAGATAATTATGCTCAATTCTTTGCTGACTCGAATGGAGTGATTAAGCCAGTGCGGGTGCAATTTCGTTTTTATGAATCGCCAAAACTAATTATTGGATATGGCGGCGTTTTAAACTCCTCCATGGTTCGAGTGGCTTATATTCAACAAACTAATCGGGAAGATACGCAACGGTTTTTATCGTTAGCAATGGTAATTTTTTTATTGGGTACATGTTTTATTTTAATTTCAACCATTTTTTTCATGCGAACCGTGGTGGTCAACCCGTTAAATCAACTAGCTAGAGATTTTGAACATGTGACCGCAGGCAATTGGAATGTACGGATTAGAATTAGTAGCAATGATGAAATAGGTTTATTATCGCAATCTTTTAATTTTATGGTTCAACAATTGAAAGCCAGTTTTGAAGCGACCCAAATTGAAATAGCCGAACGTAAAATGGCGGAAGTTGCTTTACAAAAATTAAATATTGAACTTGAATCACGGGTCGCCATGCGAACTCAAGAATTAGCGGATGCTAATACAAAATTGACGATATTGAATGCCGATAAAGATAGATTTTTCTCTATCTTAGCGCATGACTTAAAAGGCCCGCTCATGCCTTTATTGGGTAACGCCGAGTTATTGACCGAAATGGGGGATGTTTTGCCTGCCCATGAGGTGAAAGACATGGGCGCGTCCATTCAAAAAACAGCACGCAATATTTTTAGCTTATTAGAAAATTTACTCCAATGGGCGCGCTTACAAATGGGGCGGATGGAGTATACCCCCCAACGAATAGATGTCAGTGATGTCGCGGCCAAAAGCGTGGAACTTTTGTCAGGCAATGCAGAGCTTAAAGAGATAGAATTACAAACCCAAGTGGCCCATTGGACCTGGGTTTGGGCGGATGAACACATGTTAGATACAGTTATTCGAAATTTGGTGAATAACGCCCTGAAGTTTACGCCACCAGGAGGGCAGGTGACGATTGAAGCATCTCAAATTGAAGACTTTATCGAGGTGGCGATTGCTGATACGGGGGTGGGCATGCCGCCTGAAGTGAGGGAAAAATTATTTAAGTTAGACCAACATGTGACGACCATTGGCACGGGGAAAGAGACGGGAACGGGCTTGGGTTTAATTATTTGTCAGGAAATGGTTATTAAAAGTGGCGGGCGAATTTGGGTGGAGAGTGAGGTCGGTCAAGGCACAACGGTCAGGTTTACCATAAAATTAGCTGAAGCCGCCATTGATTTATCAGGGCAAAAACCAGAAAATAAGCCTATTCAACTTAAAAATAGTCCCGTCCGCAAAACCCAAAAAGAAACCTTTATTTATCCTCCCCAAGATGAACTTAATGCTCTATTGCTGATTGCTCAACGGGGTGATATGAAAGCGATTAAGAGAAAAGCCACCGAGATAGCCCAAATAGATAGCCAGTATTTATCTTTTACCGCTAAACTCCATGAATTAGCGAAGGATTTTGAAGACGAAAAAATTGTAATATTTATCAAGCAAGCAATAATGTAATATTATATATGCTTCATAATAATAGAGCAAGTGATTGTAATGGTTTGAAACTAAGACGATGAATGGGGCAGGGCCCGTGTTCGTTGAGGGCTTGTTGATGCAGTGAGGTGCCATAACCTTTATGTTGGTCAAAACCATAGTGGGGATATTGCTCATGGAGTTCCACCATGAGACGGTCACGGGTGACTTTGGCTAAAATGGAGGCTGCCGCCACTGAGAGGGAAATAGTGTCGGCTTTGGGGAAGGAATCTTGAGGGATATTAAGCTGAGATAAACGAACGTAATCTAACAATAAATATTGCGGGGTTGGCGAAAGTTGGCGAATCGCGGCCATCATGGCCTGACGAGTCGCCGCCAAAATATTGGTGGCATCAATCGCCTCGGCTGAAATGACCCCAATGCCATATCCTAAAGCGATTTGTTGGATAGGGGAAAATAATTGTTCACGTTGATGAACCGTTAATTTTTTGGAGTCATTCAAGCCCGCTAATTGCTGCGGCAAATCAGGCTGATGAAGTGGTAACATGACCGCCGCCGCCACCACCGGGCCAGCCCAGGCCCCACGCCCCGCTTCATCTAGCCCCGCGACGAAAGAATAGCCCTGTACCAACAGGGCTATTTCTTTGTCTAAATGAGGCCACATGATGACTTTAAATAAGATTTATAACCATTATAGCGGTTTAAACGCTATAATGGTTGCTCATTTATTTAGGCCACTCGTCGTTCTTTCAAACGGGCCGATTTACCACTGCGGTCACGCAAGTAGTAAAGTTTAGCACGGCGAATCTTGGCGTGCCGTACCACTTTAATTTGTTCAATGCGGGGTGAGTAAAGCAAGAAAGTTCGTTCAACGCCAATCCCATGGGCGGCTATCCGACGCACGGTAAAGGTGCTATTAACGGTGCTGCCTCGTTTGGCGATGATAATTCCTTGAAAAACCTGAATCCGTTCTCGATTACCTTCGACAATCTTCACATTGACATTAACGGTATCCCCGATTTGCACCTGTGGTCGCTCATCGGTTATTTTCTGCATAGATTGAAATTCAACTGCTTGGATTAATTCTGCTGCGTGTGCCATGTTTTACACCTAACTTATAGTTTTGATTAGAAATACATCATAGCTGCAACGGCAACTTCCGTCACACATAACGGCGAATTGTACCACAGACTATTTAAATCAAGCAAATTACATGCCGTAAGTTCTATCATTTAGATCATTATCACCCTTTGTCAAAGCGAGTGAAACATGCTAAAGTTTACTTTGTTATTTTTTTCTGCTACTTTGATGAATATTCTCATAATTACACTCTAAAACTCTATAATCTACCTTAAGCCCTAACAAAATAGATACTGTGTTGCCATGAACAGACAGGAATGTCTGTTCTACCGTAGGTCAGACATTCCTGTCTGACTTATTCGGGCTTTAAATAACATACAAGGAGTTACGCCAACACCTCAGTTCGGGATAAGGTCACAAATAGGGCATAGGACGCGGATTTGCACGGATACACGCGGATTTTTTAAAAAACTAAAGACCTTAGTTCGGAATAAGGCTGCAAATAAAGGAAAATTACCTTGATTTGCAGCGATTTTTCCTTTTGTTTTTAAAAATCCGCGCGAATCCGCGTGTATCCGCCTTGATTTGCAGCGATTTTTCCTTTTGTTTTTAAAAATCCGCGCGAATCCGCGTGTATCCGCGTCCTAGTTTTTTATCCCGAACTCAGGTATAACCGTTTTTAATTCGTAAAATTCGTGTAATTCGTTGCTAAAATTTTTGGAGACTCCCATGATAATTGACCTGACCCGACTTATTCCCCCCGCCGTGCAACAGATGGCGATTGATGCCACAATTAGGTTTGCACTGAATTATTAGGGAGGTGGCATGAATTTTTTAGTTAAAGCCCAAGCTGTTACCGTAACTGAAACCAAGTTGAGTGTGGATTTAACTGATGGGCGTACTATTATCGTTCCCTTAACCTGGTTTCCGCGTTTAGTGCATGGCACGGCAGAAGAGCGCGCCCATTGGCGGTGGATTGCTCAAGGGAGTGGGATTCATTGGCCTGACCTTGATGAAGATATTAGCGTAAAACATTTGTTAGAAGGGAAACCTTCAGGCGAAAGTGAAACCTCGTTGCAACGTTGGCGGGAGGCGCGTCAAGGTCAGAATAAAGAGGAAATAAAACACCCCTGACTATCCTTTGCAGGAAGACCACCACTCTTGGCGACCTTATCATCAGGGGCGGGTAAACCAGGCGAACTGATTTATTGATTGCGGTTATTATAGCTTGAGTGGGGGTAAAGGCAAAAAATCATGGCAAAAACAACCTTTGTGCT
>JAIFLK010000074.1 GCA_020049115.1 Chloroflexota bacterium
TGTGCTTGCCCCGTTTTGGGCAGGGACAAGCCCTGCCCCTACGAAAATCATTAAAAAGGTCTGCCGCAGAATTTTTGCTCACTTACTTAACGTTATGGGAACGTGTTGAGCCAGGCTCAATTCACCAAAGATGTTTTTTAGGATTTACGCAAAAGCAAAGTCTACCCCCCCTTAATCCCCCCGACATCAAGGGGAAACTTTGCGCCCTATCTTACGTAGGAGAGGGCGGGGGTGAGGTGTTTGCGTAAGTGATGTCTTTAAGACATGCGCTTTTCGCACGCCTGAAATTTCTCTTTATACCTAAACAAGTCGCGCCCGCGCGACCACAAAAAAAAGGAGTTAGACATGTTTAAACGAAGTTTTCAGCACCTGCTCTTCACCTTAGCCCTTGTGGTTTTGACCTTTTTGGTGGCATTGCCCGAACCCGTCGCGGTTCATGGGCAAGAGCCGCCAAAATTTGAACCCCCTGCCTTAACACGGCAATCCACCGATACCCCCTTGTGGTATCCTAACGCATTATTACCGCAACAATTTGATTGGCGCGACTATGCCTCTATCGGCGTAATTGAGGACATGTCCCGCGCTAATCCGACTGACCCAAACTTTCCAGGCAGCAATCTAACCCCTGCCAAAAACCAAAATCCCTGTGGCTCATGTTATGCGTTTGGGGCGTTGGGCAGTGTGGAGTCCTTTTTGGGGCGTAAAGCCTTGGGCGAATTAGATTTGTCCGAGAATAATGTTAAAAATTGTAATGCCGACAAACAGGCGAATCCTGGCAAATGTGGCGAGAGTGGCAACTTCTCCATGATAGCCAATTACCTCAATTTGAAAGGCACCGTGTTTGAACAAGATGACCCGTATGTCGCGATGTCATCGCCGACCACCTGTAACACTACTGTAACTTATCGTCACACGTTGCTCAGTTGGTTAAAGGTGGGCGAGCAAGGTAAGCAAACTGACGCGGCCACGTTGAAAAATTATCTGGTGAATTATGGCCCGTTAGAAATTTCCATTAAGGCCGATAACGAAGGGCCAACAGGCCAACGTTTCATGGATTATCGCGGGGCTGAGGTCACTAAAAACCCCGTTTATATGCCCCTCACGGCCGCTGACCGCACAGACCACTCCGTGTTGTTGGTGGGCTGGAATGATAACACGCCGCATGAAGGAGGCAAAGGGGTGTGGATTATTAAAAATAGTTGGGGGACAGGCTGGGGCAAAAACGGCTTGGCCGAAGTAGCCTACGGGTCAGCCAACCTAGCCTTAGGCCCCATCTCTGTTCCCACTGATTTTCAACCCTATAACTCGACGGGCGGCATATTAGCCTACGACACCTTTGGGGACAGCAAAAGCACAACCATGTCCTCGGCGAAACATAAGATGGTTAAATTTACGCCCACCCAAAATAGCTGCGTTGACCGCGTGGAAATTAAACTCACGGGGGCGGCCAGCAATATTAAGGTGAGTCTGTACGATTCCTTGAAACCAGGGAAAAATTACTTCGGGGATAATGTCCTCTTGCCCGCCGATTTACTGAAAACTATCGCCGATAAATCGTGGCCTGCGGGTGGCAGTATCTCCATTCCCGTTGATGGCACGGTACGTCTGACGGCTAATGATGATGTGTTTGTGACCGTGACCGTGCCTGATGGCTTTTTGCTTGGGGGCGACCTTCGCGTGAGCAGTGAACGCTCTTACGAATCGTATGATGGGCAAGGCTGGAAGCAGGGCGATGATGGCGCGCTCTACATTCGGTTGCGAACCAAGGTCTGTGACCCCAACGCACCGACTGACCCCACGCCCACCCTCACCCCCTTTGTGCCAACGGCTACTCCCACGCCGTTGCCCTCCTCCACCCCCACCGCCACGCCTCTCCCAGGGCAACCTGCCCCTACGGCTGCCGCGCCTGTGGCAACAGTAGCCAGTGTTTGTAATGTGTTGCCTAGCGGTAAAGCGGACGTGAACGCGCAGGCAGTGGCGGCCCCGCCCTTGCCATTAGCTCCCGCGCCCTTCCAATTTAAACGTTTTGCGCCTAGCCAAACTGAGCTGCGCCAAGCCGCGCAAGCCCATGCTCGTCAACAGGCTATCACCCGCGAGCCGCGCCAAGTTGAGCCGACCCCCGAATATGCGACGGGGCTACAGCCAGAAGAAGAGGCCATTAATATTACGGGGACAGTACAACTACCAGATGGCAGCGCAGCCCCCTGGGCGCAAGTGACCGCTTATCAAATGGATACTCATGGTCAACGCTTTGAGGCGGGCAGCAGTGCCTTTACCGATGAGCAGGGATTGTTCCATTTTTACCTGACCCCTGGGGAGTATGAGTTGGATATTCTCCCCTCTTATCAAGATGTGCAGGGCAACCCGCAGCTCGGCATGACCCGTTTGTTAGGTCATTCGCTGACCATGGGAACTACGCCCATGACGTTAGACCCCCTAAAATTACCCGCCGCCACCAAAACCATTAAGGGGCAGGTGGTGCAAAGCACTGGGGCGGGCGTGGCTGATGTTGACCTGCTACTCTTTAATGAAGAAACAGGCGAATTTATTATCGCCAACCCCGCCACTGATGGCACGTTTACTTTGCCTGTGGGCGGTGGAAGCTGGGATGTGGAGGTGTTGCCGCACGCGACGAGTTCTTTTGTGCCAACCCATGGGGCCATGTCGGTTGAGTTTGCGGCTGACGAAACCGTAGAGAGTGACACCGTGACGCTCACCGTGACTACGGCGACGGCCCAAGTGACGGGGCAATTGGTTGATAATTTGGGCAATGCGCTGACCAATGCGGAGGGCGCGCTGTTTGTCACTTTAGTTAATCAAGAGACCGCCGCCCTCATTGACCGCACGGTTCAGGCTGATGGTCATTTCTCTTTGCCCGCCGTAGATGGCCTTTATCAAGTGAGCATTTGGCTTGATGACGCGGTTTATCCCCAATTTAGTGCGCCATTGTTGACCGAATTGGTGGAAGTGACGGGCAATAAATCATTGGGGCAGCTGAAATTGTTGGCGAATAATGCCCTCATTCAGGGTGAGATTACCAATAGTGACGGTCAACCCGTTGAAGGGATTTTTGTGGATGCTTATCAAAACGAGGGGCAATTGAAACAGAGTGTTACTGACCACGCGGGTCATTATGAGTTTCGTTTGCCTGCGGGAGAGTGGTATCTGTTGCCTAGCCCCGCCGAAGAGGAAGCCTATCTCTATGCGGGTGAGGCTAAGTCGGTGGTCGCTAGCAGCAGCCAAGCCACCACCGCTAACTTTAGCCTAGAGCCTGTTCAAAATTGGCTAACGGGTGAGGTGACTGACCAACAAAACGAGTTGGCGAGTGATATAGAAGCCTTTGTCTATTTGCGCCGCGAAAATGAGGTGAACCCCATTGTCATGGCCCCCGTAGAACATGGCCGTTTTTATATCAAGAAGCCCTTTGGTAAATTGAAGTTAGGGCTGTACTTAAGCAATGAGAGCAACTATACCTTAGCCAATGAGGTGAGCCTGAACCGTTCTCATCACCTTAACCCCACTGAGGCTCTCATGGCAGCCATGGCCGCTAATGAGCAGGAGGTTGATAATTCCAGAAGCATCGATTCCTTTGTTGTCGGCAATTCTGCCCCAACGTTTATCGCGGGGCAAATTACTGACCTCAAAGGAACGCCCCTCACCTCATTAAGAGGCAAAATTTTGGCGACTACCGCCACCATGGTTAATGGTAGTGGTAGTAACTCAGTGCGTACGGCCAAATTAACCGACAGCCAATACCGCGTGGAGACACCATATAAAAATGTGCAATGGATCTTATCCTACAAGCCTGATGAAGGCGAGGCGGATTATGCCCTGCTGAACAACAAGTACCTTATTTCTACGACTGAGGGACAAACCACCACCGAAAATTTAACCTTAGTTAAATTAGAGGGGGTGGTTCAAGGCACAGTGGTTAACTCAGCGGGCGCGCCGCAGCGGTTTATACAGATACAAATTAGCATGGAAGGGTATCGCACGAATGCAAATACCAATTTCGCGGGGAGATTTTCGGTGAAGGTGCCACAGCTAGATAAACCCGCGACCATTACGATTGGTACGGCGGTGAAAAGTTGCGCGGTGGGCGCGGCCTTGAGTAACTGTAAAATTGATGCGCCTACTCAAAGCTCAATTTTTGACCCTAGCTTACCCCGTTCACTCCGAGATATTAAATTGGTATTACGTGGGGCGAATAGCTACCTCATCGGGCAAGTCATTAACAGTTTTCAGAATAACGCGCCTGTGGCGAATGCCAGCGTTTCTGGGGCGAATAGTGTGGGTGGGCAATCCATCAACACGACCACCGATAGCAATGGCTGTTTTGCCGTCCCGATTACCAAAACTGACACCTATCAATGGCAATTGCAAGCCAAATATGGCCTGAAAATAGGGAACGCAACCTATAACATGACGGCCAATTATGGCTTGAGTGGTAGTTCCTACCAAAGCCGCCTCCAACGGGACAGCGTGGCGGTTAATCAAGCCCTCTCGACGGGGGCAGTGTTAGCCCTAGACAATCATGGCGTGTTGCCTGAAAGTAAAACGGCCACCTTTGAGGTGAGTCAGGGTTGGCAATATACCTTGTCTGATGGCACGACCATTGAAATTCCCGCCAATGTGGTCAGCACCAAGCAGAAACAATTGCAAGTGGTGCTGAAGCCCACTGTCGCCGTGCCATTAAGCTATCGTTATACGCCACTTAATTATGGTTTAGAGTTAGCCCTCTATGAACCAACAGGCAAGGCCGTCACCTCGCCCCTAGAGCGTTTGGTGGAGATTACCTTCCGCCCTGGCTATAGTGGCACCCTGGTCGCGGGGCAATTAAGCAATGAGGTCTGGCACACTGACCTGACCTTTATCCAAGCCCCAGACAATAGCGGCGTGACCTTGATGACGCAGCGCACTGGCACGTTTGCTTTATTAACCATCAACGCGCTGTCCACAGCAGGAGGTAATACCTACTTACCGTTGATTGTGAAATAACGCAGGCCATAGACCTCACAGGTTTTGAAAACCTGTGAGGTCTTTTTTACCCCATGTCAGTCAAACTGTTCAGTTTGACTGACATGATTGTTCAATTTGAATGACAGACAAACGCGAAAAAGGGTGATAGACTAGGGTTTATCACACTTTAGCCCCCTCACCCCCAGCCCCTCTCCCAGGGGGAGAAGGGAGACAAGAGACTCCCTCTCCCCCTGGGAGTTTTGATGATTGGCTCATGGTGGTGATGGTGATTAGGGAGAAGGGAGACAAG
>JAIFLK010000025.1 GCA_020049115.1 Chloroflexota bacterium
CTGACCGTTTCGCCCCCATTACGAATTGGCTTAATGCGACCTTCAAAAAATCGTCGCCATCGGTTGAAGCTGACCTGGACGAGGAAATGCCCCATATTTCAGTGGAGTTAAAGCCAAAGCCGCGCCCACAATCTAACAGCTATGCTTTGCCGCATTTACAACATGCCAAAGTCATGACCTCCACTGCGCCTGAACCCGCTTTTGAGCCTGAACTGCAAGCCCATCAATCCCCCGTTTCCTTAACGGGCTTTGCCCAAGCAATTGGCACGGTATTGCTGATGCTCATCGCGGCGACGGCGACAGGATTACGTAATCTATTAGGCTTAATGATGCCTCAAGCGAATGACCAAACGCCGCAAGCAGGCCGCCAAGCCACTGCCGCGCAAACAGGCAACCTCGTTTCATGGAAAACAATGGTCGGCATTGCGGTAGCCATTCCATTGATTGCGGGCGCAATTATTACGATTAGTTACTTACGTGATGCCCGTTTGCGAGAGGCTGAATATACCACCTTAATCACCACTGCCAAAGAAAAAGTGGCGCAAGTGGCTACGGCGGATGGGGCTACGGGTTTGAGCCTCATGGCCGAGACGGAAAATTTGTTGATACAGGCTGAGAAAATCAAAACTGACCAACCTGAAATCAAAGAGATGCGCGCCCAAATAGCCGCCCAAACCGATACCATTGGTAAGGTACAACGGTTAGGTAAACTATCTCATTTGCGAAGCTATCCCACAGCTGGCACTAATTTGAAAGAAATCTTAGTGCAAGGGGTTGAGCTTTATGTCATGGATACGGGCTTAAATCAAGTTTATCATCATCGTTTAGATAATACGGGCTTGGGGTTATTGCCTGATGACGTGAAAGGCACTTCCGTCATTCAACAAGGGCAAGTTGTCAGTGACCTTACAGTAGATAAAATTTTTAGTATGGTCTGGATGCCTTCAGGTGGCAACCGCCAAACGAGTGATTTATTACTGCTGGGTAATGTCGGGTTATTTGAATATAACGCCAATTGGGGCGTAACGGCCTCGCCTTTAACGGGCGTAGGACAATTAATTAAACCCGTTTCAACGGATAGTTTCTTTGGCAATTTCTATGTTTTAGATGCAGGGAGCAATAAACTATTACGCTATCTGCCGACCACTGACGGTTATAGTGCTGCCCCAGAAAGTTATTTTCCCGCCGACCAATCGATTGACCTGACGGCTGCCGTAGACATGGCGATTGATGGGGCCATTTATGTGCTGTTCCAAGATGGTCATATTAGTAAATATACGGGCGGCCATAGTGAAACATTTAACATTTCAGGGCTAGATAAACCCTTCAAACTCGCTTCGGCCATATTTACCGCCCCAAATGAAGAAGTGCAACATCTTTACATTGCTGACGCGGGCAATCAACGGATTGTGCAATTGAATAAAGACGGCTCATTTGTGCGCCAATTCAAGCCAGAGTTAGGGCAAAATAGCACGTTTGCCAATCTACAAGATATTTTTGTGGATGAAATTGGGCAAAAATTGTACATTTTAGATAGTAATAATCTTTATTTAGCCACCATGCCCACACCGTAAGGGTATTATTTGCACCCAATAAAAATAACAAAAAGCCACGTTTCTTGTTAAGAAACGTGGCTTTTTGTTATTAACCTGAGTTCGGGATAAAAAATTAGGACGCGGATTTGCACCTAACCCTAGCCAAATTCTTTTAATTTAAGCCCATACATGGTAAAATGTCGTCCTATTTGTCCATATTTTAGGAACTTCCCCATGCCCATCACCCCGCAATATGACCTTAGCTTACAACATATTCAACTTGAACTCGCTCGCCTAGATGTGCTGATTCGGCAAGAGGTGCGCCGTTGGCAATTGGCGGGGCAAAATCCGCATGATGCGTTTCGGGGATTTTACACGGCGAATGAGGAAATTGGCGGCATGGCGAGCCGTCCTTTTGGCACAAGTTGGGGGCAAATGGTCACATTATCGGCAGAAGAAAGTACGGCCTTAAGACACAGTTATGCTCAAGCCCAACATGAATTGCAACAATTTATGAAGCAAGCCGAACAGCCATTGCGCCTGCAACAATTACAATCGGCTTTCAATTTGAGTCAATTTGAGCTAGATACGCTGTTGATTTGCCTCGCGCCAACGCTTGATTTACGTTATGAACAGTTATATGGTTTTCTGCAAGACCATGTGAATCGCCGCCGCCCAACGATAAATTTGGTGCTGAATTTGTTGGTGGAGGCGGGGCCGCAACGGTTGGCCTGGTTGCCTTATTTTGGGGAGGGGGCGACCTTAATACAGCAACAGCTTTTGAAATGTGTACCTGAACCGAACGCACCCGACTCGGCCATGCTGAACCAAATGTTACTGATTGACCCGACGGTGGTGGCGTGGTTGTGGGGCAGTTATCAACCTAATTTTAGTAAAGACGGGGCATGCTTCTTTAGTCATCAGGTGACTTCAAGTCACCAGATGACTCCCATTGATGACCTATTGGTGGCGGAGACCGCTAAAACGAATCTCCCGAACATAAAAACGCAACGTCCCTTAATAGCTTTTTATGGGCTAGACCGAGGCAGCCAAGAGGCGACGGCGCAATTTATTGCCCAACAATTAAATCAGCCGTTGCTCATGGTGGATTTAACGGAGGTGGTCAGCGGGTCGCTTACGCCGTTACAAGCAGTAAGGTTGGTGTTGCGTGATGCCCGTTTGACGGGGGCAGTGCCATGTTTGTTTGGTTGGGATAGCTGCTTGACGGATAAAAAGCCAAACCCGCGCCTGTTGCGTGAACTGTGCGAATACCCTGACACGCTAATGGTGGCGGGGGAAGTGGTTTGGCAGGCGGGCAATTTAGAGCGTGAGCGCGCCTTGTTTCGTTTGGAGTTTCCGTTGCCGTCCTATCAACAACGCTTGGCGTTATGGCAACATTTCTTACAATTAGTTAAGTTAAATGATTTGGTGAAGCAGGCAGGTTTGGCGCAATTGGCGGGGCATTTCCGTTTAACAACCTATCAAATTCGTGACGCGGTGGCCTCGGCCAAAGATAAATGGGTGCAACATGGACAGCCGTTAACCATTGCTCATTTGTTTGAGACGGCGCGTACTCATTCCCATGTGCGGTTGAGTGATTTGGCTTATAAAATTACGCCCCGTTACGGTTGGGATGATTTGATTTTACCGCCTGAACAGGTGGCCGTATTACGGGAAATTGTCAATATGGTTGACCAACAACCAACCGTGTTGGAAGAGTGGGCAATGGGGCGCAAATTGACGGCGGGCTTGGGCATTGCGATTTTGTTTTCGGGGCCGCCAGGCACGGGCAAAACCATGGCCGCTGAGGTGATGGCGGGGCAATTGGGCTTGGATTTGTATAAAATTGACCTGTCAACGGTGGTCAGCAAATATATTGGCGAGACGGAGAAAAATTTGGAGCGCATTTTTACGGAGGCCGAGCGTAGCAATGCGATTCTCTTTTTTGATGAGGCGGATGCGCTTTTTGGTAAACGGTCTGAGGTGAGCGACTCGCATGACCGTTACGCGAATATTGAGATTAGTTACTTGTTGCAGCGCATGGAGGTTTATAACGGGATTACGATTTTGGCGACCAATTTACGGGCGAATTTAGATGAGGCTTTTGGTCGGCGGTTGCAATTTGCGCTGGATTTTCCCTTTCCTGATGAGGTTGACCGTTTGCGAATTTGGGAGACGCTCTTTCCGCCGACGGTGCCACGCGCGGCCAATGTTAATTTCAAGTTGTTGGCGAGCCGCTTTAAGTTGGCGGGGGGAAATATTCGTAATATTATTATGGGGGCGGCGTATCTGGCGGCGGGTGATGGTAAGGTGGTGACGATGAATCATCTGCTTCATGCGACGGCGCGAGAGATGCAGAAAATGGGGCGATTAGTTAAGGAGTTATGAGTTTTTTCAAATGATAATACGGAATGAGTATATACAAAGGAGATAAAACATGTTAACATTACAAATCAAAGATGAAACCCTAACGCAACAAATAACTGATTTATTACAGCGAGATTTTGAGGGAAGTGCGGAAAAAATGCTCCAGGGGCTAATCCAAAGCTACACCGCGCAACTAAATCGCTTAAAATATAGCAATATTCTTAAGTGGCAACAAGATGGCATTGCGTATCAAAAGGAAATTCGTAATGAGTGGGGATAAAATTTTTCTGGATACCAATGCCTTTATCTACTTTTTTGAAGGTCGAAACAAAATAACCGCGTTAGTCGTTCATACGCCCACTCTTTATTTTTCGCCCATAACAGAAATAGAATTACTCTCTGCCCCTCATCTAAGTTTGCGAGAAAGAGAGCAAATCAAAGAATTTTTAGCTTTATGTGGCAGAGTTGATTTATCCGAAAAAATCATTGCCCAAACAATTGCTATTCGTCAACAATATCGCTTTAAAGTACCAGATGCGATTATTGCTGCTTCTGCGGTTGCCTTAAATATTCCGTTAGTTTCTGCAGATGTGGCTTTCCAAAAAATTAGCGGACTGGTTTTAATTTCCGATATTCTTAATTAACCTAAGATATACTGCGCGAGGAGATTTATATGGATCAAGTTTTGATGACGGGCGACCAGGCGATTTATAACCCTAATTTTGGGACGTTATTGGTAATTGTTACGCCAGGGATTTTAAGCGGCACAGGTAATGCCACTTTTACCAGTAAAAAACCTATCTGTGTGCAAGGTGATGAGATGAGCGCGACGGTGATATGTAGCTACACAAACCCTGTATTTGTGCCGCCCGTGACGGGGCCGTATGTGGGTGGCATGGGCAAAATTACGATTACGGCGTTGGGGCCTGACCAATTATCTACTGTAACGAAATGTGGCGGGAAGCCGATAATGCTGAAAGGGACGACTTTTCAGGCGCAATTTCAAGTAACTATTCCCGCCATGGGGCCTGCGCCCACTAACCCTGTGCCTGATGCGCCTACCGCTTATCCTGGGACAGGGCAGTTTGTGACCATGAATATGACGGTGAAGGATAGTAAATAAGCGAGTCAGTCGGTTAGCGAGTCAGCGTTCAGCTAAAAGCGGCTTTGGGGCTTGGGGATAAAATTTTAACGCAGAGACGCAAAGCCGCTAAGAGGCTAAGAATTTTAATTTGTTGCCTCGCGTAATATAGCTGACTAGTACCGCTAGGCGTAAATAAGTGCGTAGTTTAGACCTACAAGGTCTTGAAGACCTTGCAGGTCGGTGTAACGTGATTTCACCTGC
>JAIFLK010000137.1 GCA_020049115.1 Chloroflexota bacterium
TCAGCTAGTCAGCAATCAGCAATCAGCAATCAGCGTTCAGCAATTTGAGCGTTCAGTTTTTAGCTGAACGCTGACAGACTGACTAGCTGACAAACTGACCGACTGACTCGCTGACAGACTGACTCGCTGACAAACTGACTTGCTGACAGACTGAGAGACTTTCCATGACCATTCAAGGCTTACATCATATTACTCTCGTTTGTGCCGATGCTCAACGCACCGTTGATTTTTATACGGGCGTGTTAGGGTTGCGGCTGGTGAAACAAACCGTCAACTTTGATGACCCTGGTAGTTATCACCTTTATTTTGGGAATGAAGTGGGTAGTCCAGGCTCCGCCGTCACCTTTTTTGAGTGGCCGCAGGCCCCGCAAGGGCAGCCTGGCATTGGTGGTACACATCACCTGGCCTTACGCGTTGCCGATTATGACGGCTTGCTCAAATGGAAACGCCGCTTAACCGATTTAGGCATGGCAGTAGACGGCCCCCTAGACCGTCATTATTTTAAATCCATCTATTTCCGTGACCCTGACGGCACAATTTTAGAGATTGCCACTGACGGGCCAGGCTGGACAATGGACGAAGCAGCCGACAAAATTGGCACGGAACATCGCCCACCGCCTGCGGCCATGATGATTGCGAATCGTGACAAAGCGCGGATTCAGGCGGAAACCTGGCCTGAACCGATTGCCGCGATTACACCTGACATGGCCTTGAGTCAAGGTATGCACCATATTACGGCAGTCAGTTCTGACATTGAACGTACCCATGCCTTCTTTGGCGAATTGTTAGGCATGCGCCGCGTTAAGATGACGGATAATTTCGATGTGGCGGGCGCGGCGCATTGGTATTGGGGCGTGGGTGAGGGACGGCCTGGCACATTGATAACCTACTTTGGCAATGACCCCACCAAAGCGCGGCGCGTGCAAATGGGGCGGGGGCAAACGCATCATTTCGCGTTAGCGGTGGCGGATGAGGCCACGCAATTGGAATGGCGAGAGAAATTGGTGCGGGCGCATGTGCGGGTTTCGCCTGTGATGGATCGGGTTTATTTCAAAAGCATTTACACCAATGACCCCGATGGGCATATTGTGGAAATTGCGACGGCAGGGCCAGGCTTCATGGTGGATGAAGAGAATTTGGGGCAAACACTCAAATTGCCGACCTGGTTAGAAAGAAATCGTCAGGCCATTGAGTCCCGCTTGAAACCATTGAAGGTAAAAAGCTAAAATACAAGCAACGAATGACACGAATTACACGAATGATAAAAGCAGCCTTTATAAGGTTCAAAACCTTATAAAGGCTATGTGCCAAATTTTTATTCGTGAAATTCGGGTAATTCGTTGCTATTTTTTTATGAGCCAACTCATCAACCCTGCGCCTGGCCCGCATCACGGCCAGCCCATTTTAGTGGCGGGTGAATCGCTTGCCACCGCCAAAAGTGCCATGATTATGGTGCATGGACGGGGCAGCAATGCTGAGGACATTTTGAGCCTGAGTCAATATCTAACGGGCGCGGGCATGGCCTATCTTGCGCCGCAAGCCGCCCAAAATACCTGGTATCCGCAACGCTTTTTAGCCCCGTTAGCCGCGAATGAACCCTATTTATCGTCAGCATTAGCCACGATTGAGGCGATTGTGGCTCAATTACAAGCGGCGAATATTCCGCCAGAACGTACTATTTTGTTAGGTTTTTCGCAAGGGGCATGTTTATCGGCGGAGTTTGCGGCGCGCCATGCCCAACGTTACGGTGGGGTGGCGGTGTTAAGCGGTGCGCTGATTGGCCCGCCTGAAATACCCCGTAATTATACAGGCTCATTCGCCGACACGCCGATTTTCTTAGGCTGTAGTGATGTAGATTTTCACATTCCCAAAGAACGGGTGCAGGATTCTACCATTATCTTACGCCAATTAGGGGCGGCGGTGACGGAACGGCTCTACCCTGGCCTGGGGCATACGGTGAATCAAGATGAGCTAGAAATGGTGCAGGCCATGATAGACGCGCTCTTGTTTAAGGTTACGAACTAACGACCTTCTTAAGGGCTTCAATCGCTAAACTTATTTCTAACGATTCCTTTTGAAATGGGCTATTAATCCCTATTAGTTCTGCGGCTTTTTTAGAGTCGCCTTGTTCCATTTTTTGCACCACCTCAGCTGCATGTTGATGAAAACGGGTATGTTTTTTTAACAATGTTTGGTAAGCCACATGATGTTGGTATTTTAAGCCTTCACCATAAAGCCAACGTCCCAACGAACATTGGTTATCTTGGCCGACCACCGCTCTATCCAAATTTTCACCTGCGCCATTAATAAACATCCGCAACTTAATTTTCCAATGAAGATGGGCGGCAATTTCAGCATTAAAATCCATGATTAAACTCCTTCTTTAGCCCAATGGTTATCCACATTGAGTTAGACAATAATAAAAATAATTACAAATAAATATACTCTTAAACTGAATGAGCCAAGCATATTTATGCTTGGCTCATTTTTATAACTAATCACAATATTAAACCTAACTAATTTTCGTTTGGCCTTCTGGGGCCTCTTTCGTGATTTCAGGTTTGGACGAACTTTCGCGAAATTCACGAATCGCTCGCCCTAAGGCCCCACCGACTTCGGGCAATTTACCCACGCCAAAAACGATTATTACAATGACCAGGACAATCGCCCATTCCATACCACCCATACTTGGCATAATTGATTACCTCCTTTATAGTAAAAATCAATAGGTGATTATAGCAGAATGTCACTCTTTCAGCTAATCAGTCGGTCAGCGTGTCAGTCTTTCAGCTTGTTAGTCGGTCAGCGTGTCAGTCTTTCAGCTTGTCAGTCGGTCAGCTAAAAACTAACAAGCTGACTAGCTGACTATACTGCGCGAGGGGACAAATTGGAGTCGCAAAGCTTGCTTTGTGACTCCAGCAAAGTTTAATTTATGCCCTCGCGTGGTATAGCTGAACGCTGACACGCTGACTAGCTGACCCGCTAACAGGCTAAACTTTGTCATTTACTAAGTGTGATTCTATAATGGTTTACTAAAATTATATCTTTGGACTTTCGCTTGACGGCCATTTTTGAGGAGTGACACACGCCCTCGTGTGTTACGGTTAGCACGAGGGCGTGCTAACTCCACCTTTTGAGCGAAAGTCCTAATCATTTTACGAGGAATATATGGGTAACGTTTACGAATCACAACATCCTTTAGTCAAACACAAATTAACAATTTTACGCAATAAAGAGACCAAGCCGAAGAAATTTCGGGAACTCATTCGAGAAATTTCAATTCTTTTGGCATATGAAGTCACCGAGGATTTAGCGTTGACCGCGGTGCCAGTGGAAACGCCGATGGGTATGACTCAGGGGGCGTTACTCCAAGAGCCAATTGGCTTAGTGCCAGTATTACGGGCGGGTTTAGGCATGGTGGAGGGTGTATGGGAGATGATGCCTGGTAGCGAAGTGTGGCATATTGGCCTCTTTCGTGACGAGCGCACGCTTAAGCCAGTGGAATATTACAATAAATTGCCTGTTTCGCCAACAGTGCAACTGTGCATTGTACTAGACCCGATGTTGGCGACAGGTGGTTCAGCGTCCGCGACGGTGGATATATTGAAGCGGTGGGGCGCGAAACGTATCAAATATATGGGGATTATTGCTGCGCCCGAAGGCATTAATGCGCTCCATGTGGCTCATCCTGATGTGGATATTTTCGTGGCGGCCATTGATGAACGGCTGAATGAAATTGGCTATATTGTGCCAGGGTTGGGCGACGCGGGCGACCGTCAATTTGGCACAGGTTGATAAACATTACAGCTGATAGCGGAAAAAACGGGCGAGGGCATAAATTAAACTTTTCTGGTGTGCAACGCTTTAGCTTTGCCATACTCAGTATATCCAGATTTTAGCTCCCTCACCCCAGCCCTCTCCCAATGGGAGAGGGAGTTTCTTGTCTCCCCTCGCCCAATGGGAGAGGGGCGGGGGGAATTTAGTTGTTGCACCAAAATCTTGATATACTGATACTAATAGAAGTGCAAAGCTGAAGCGTTGCGGCTCCTATTTGTCCCCTTGCTCAGTATAATCCGTTTTTTCCTCTATCGTTGTAGTTATCCTTTATATGACACGTCCTTTTGAAAAAATTCATCTCATTATTAACCCGGCGGCTGGGGCAGATGTACCTGTATTAAGCATCCTTAATACGGTTTTTCAACGTCATGGTTTGCTTGATTGGCAAGTCAGCCTGACTCACCGCACGGGTGACGGGACGCGGCTAACCCAAGCCGCTTTAGCCCAAGGCGCAGATTTGATTGCTGTATATGGCGGAGATGGGACGCTCATGGAGGTTGCCAATGGTTTGTTAGGGACGGATGTCCCGCTAGGGATTTTGCCTGGTGGCACGGGCAACGCCATGGCTTTTGAGTTGAATATTCCCCGCGTCTTGGAGGATGCGGCGGAGTTGTTATGTTACAGTACCAACCGTCGGCGCATAGATATGGCACAAATTGGTGGGCAAGCCTTCATGTTACGGGCTTATACGGGCTTGAGAGTCGGTCAGCAAGCCAGCCGCGAGATGAAAGAGCGTTTTGGCTTGTTGGCCTATCCTATCGCCACCATGCAAATGTTAGCCGACCCTGAATATGCCACTTTTCGTTTGACCATTGATGGGCAGCCGTTTACGGGTGAAGGCGTTAGCTGTGTGATTTTGAATGGGGAGAGTTTGGGGGGGATTGATTTTTTCTTAGATTCAATGGTGCAGGTTGATGATGGTTTATTAGATGTTTTTATTATTAATAATGACATTCAATCACTCATCTCTATGGCTGATGAATTTTTGAATTTAGGGCTATTTGAGCGCACTGTTCCCCATTGGCAAGGTCGCGTCATTACGATTGAGTCTAACCCACCCCAAACGGTGTGGCTAGACGGCGAAATGTTTGGCCCTACCCCCGTGACCATTACCACGCTGCCACAAGTGTTGCGGGTGGTGGTGCCGTAGGAATTAAAAATTAAAACCATGACCTAATTCCTACACCTTAGTACAGCTTGGCATAAATAAGTGGGTAGTGTGTTCAGCCATTATAAGGTTCAAAACCTTATAATGGCTTGCATTTTATTTAAACCGCGCTGTCCTATCTTAATTTAAGAAACACACTCTTAGGACTTACGCAAAACCGTTCATTTTGAGGAGTGACACACGCCCTCGTGTGTCACTGTTAGCACGAGGGCGTGCTAACTCCGCGATTTT
>JAIFLK010000299.1 GCA_020049115.1 Chloroflexota bacterium
CTTGCTCCTTATTTGACTTTATCGTAAAAATACGATAAAATAAATCCCATCAATCCATGAATTTACCATTAGCTAAAAATCAAGGAGATTTACCATGACCAGTGTTATCGAATTTAAACCATTAGAAACTGTTATTACAGACAGCAGCCGCGCTTGTTGCGGCAGTAATTGTTGCTGTGATGAAGGAACGTCTAGCAATAAAGGCAGCGTGACCTCCGCCGTAGAAATTAAACAACTTGTCCAAGAAAAATATGGGGAAATTGCCCTGCAAAGTAGCCAGGGCTGCGGCTGTGGTTCAGATTGTTGCAGTAGCGACTCCTCATTTAGTATGATCGGGGACGAGTACACCACGTTAGCGGGCTACGTCCCCGAAGCGGATTTGGGTTTGGGCTGCGGCTTGCCCACCGAGTCGGCGCAGTTGCAGGTGGGCGAAACGGTGCTAGACCTCGGCTCTGGGGCGGGCAATGATGTCTTTGTGGCGCGGCGCATTGTGGGGGCGCATTGTGGGTGAAAGTGGCTATGTGCTTGGCGTGGACATGACCCCCGCGATGGTGGAAAAAGCACGCGTCAATGCTACAAAAGTTGGCTATACGAATGTTGAGTTCCGCTTGGGTGATATTGAGGCGTTGCCCGTTGACTCGAACATAATTGATATTGCGATTAGTAACTGTGTCTTAAATCTTGTGCCGAATAAAGCCGCCGCCTTTAGCGAAATGTATCGCGTCCTCAAACCAGGCGGCAGATTCTGCATTTCCGATATTGTGGTGACGCGAGAATTACCTGAAACCATTCAGCAAGCCGCGACCATGTATGTCGGTTGCGTGGCGGGGGCGTTGCTTCAAAACGATTATTTAGCTATAATTACTGCCGCAGGTTTCACTGATATTACCATTACTAAAGAAAAACTCATTCATATTCCCCAGGCCATTTTGAGCGAATATCTCTCCGATGAAGAGGCCGCTGATTTTGGTCAGCCTGTGGTGAGTATTACGGTGGTGGGGAAAAAGAATTAACAATGAATAACGAGTAATGAATATTTTTTTCCACATGAGGCCAGCCTTTATAAGGTTTTGAACCTTATAAAGGCTTAAACTACCTCATTATTTACAGGTAGATTTTTATTCATTACTCATTATTCATTACTCATTGTATACTCATGTCTAAAAAAATCTTAATCCTTTGTACGGGAAACTCCTGCCGCAGCCAGATGGCGGAAGGCTTGATTAACGCCCGCCTTAGCCCACAATTCCAGGCAGACTCGGCGGGGACGCAACCAAGTGGCTATGTTCATCCTAAAGCGATTGCGGTCATGCAAGAAGTTGGGATAGATTTAAGCCAAAATCGCTCTAAATCGTTAGATGAATTTAAGGGGCAATATTTTGATTATGTCATTACGGTCTGTGACTCGGCCAATGAAAATTGCCCCGTTTGGCTAGAGCAAACGGGGCAACGGGCGCATATTGGCTTTGATGACCCCGCCCATGCCACAGGCAGCGAGGCTGAGATTCTGGCCGAGTTTCGCCGCGTGCGGGACGAAATCGCGGATAGGGTGTTAGGGTTTTTAAGAAGTGAGAAATGAGAAGTGAGAAATGAAAAGTAAAACTTCTCACTTCTCATTTCTCACCTCTTACTTCTTATTTCTCACTTCTCATTTCTTACTCCCTACCCCCAACTGTTTCCAAAAATAGCGGGACAACTTGCGGGTCAAAATGAGTCCCTGATTGGGCTAAAATGTAATCTATGGTTTTTTCTTTAGACCAAGCCGCGCGATAAGGGCGATTGGAACGCAGCGCATCCCACACATCCACCACCGCAAAAAGCCGCGCGGGGAGAGGAATTTCCTCTCCCTTAAGGCCACGCGGATAGCCTGTGCCGTCCCATTTTTCATGGTGACAGTAGGGAATATCCAGGGCGGGTTGCAGATAGCTAATAGGTTGCAACATTTGATAAGCATAAACGGGATGCAATTCCATCACTCGTCTTTCAGCGTCATCGAGTGGGCCTGGCTTAAGCAATATACCGTCAGGAATACCCACTTTGCCAATATCATGTAATAAAGCCCCCCACCGTAAATGAATCAACTGACTTTCCTCAAACCCCAAATGTTGGGCTAATTCAACCGTCATTTCCGTGACCCGCCGCGAATGGCCTTCAGTCTCTTTATCCCGCAAATCCAACGCCCGCGCCCAGCCCTCTAAAGTTTCATCGTATGCCTGCATGAGCCGTTGATTGGTCATTTGAATTTGGAGTTCAGTTTCCTTGCGTTCCGTAATATCATCTTTCACTGCCACATAATGAGTGACTTGCCCTTGCGAATTTTTAATCGCTGAGATATGGGCTAATTCCCAATATAACTCGCCATTTTTCTTTTTATTCAATAATTCGCCCCGCCAGTCCCCGCTACTTTGTAACGTATGCCATAACTCTTGATAAAATTCGGCGGCTTGATGACCTGATTTTAAGATACGGGGATTTTGCCCCATAGATTCCTCAAAGGTATAGCCCGTTGTTTGGCTAAAAGCATGATTAACAAACTCAATGTTTCCCGCTAAGTCCGTAATCACAATTGAACTATTACTCTGTTCCACCGCCCGCGAAAGTTTATTTAAGTTATCCTGTACCTGCTTACGCTCAGTAATATCCGTAATAAAGCCAATCGCCACGACCCCCATATCAATTTCAACATAACTTAAGCCCACTTCTATCGGAAATTCGCTGCCATCTTTACGACACCCCACCAAATCAAGCCCCTTAACCATGGAACGAGTACGCGGGTCAGCAAAATAACCATCACGATGTTGATGATGAATATTTTGATAACGCTGGGGCAAAAGTAGCTCTATGGGCTGCCCTAACAATTCAGCTTTCTGATAATTAAATAATTGAGACGTTTTGGCATTTGCCATCACAATATGCCCCGTGGTATCAATGATAACAATGGCTTCAGAAACAGCTTCTAACACCGTCCGAAATCTTTGTTCACTTTTTAATAACGACTCTTCCGTCTGCTTACGCTCGGTAATATCTTGCACAATACCCATCAGTTTAAGAATATGACCCTGTTTATCTGTCACCCTATTACCAGGCTCGGCCCAAACCGTCCGCACTGATTGGTCAGGGTGAATCACTCGATATTCTAACGGCGTAGGTTTTTGTTCTTGCACAACCAACGTATTCGCAGTAATAACTTTTTCGCGGTCTGCGGGATGAATCGCCTCAGTAATAATTTTATCTAAGTCACCGTTAAATGTAGTCGGGTCAAGGCCAAAAATACGCTTCATCTCATCAGACCAAATCACTTCATTTTTCACCGTGTCCCACGTCCAATGCCCCACATGCGCCACCCGTTGAGACTCCCGCAAACTCGCTTCACTTTCCCGCAATGTGTTCATGGTCTTTTGATGGTCAACAATTTCTTGCATCAAGTGGGCATTGGTGGCGAGTAATTCGGCGGTACGCGCCTCAACCAAACGCTCCAACTCCGCCTTATGTTCTCGTAAAACGACCTCGGCCTGCTTTCGTTTCGTAATATCACTAAATGAAATCGCAATACCATCACTAAGCCTAACTGTCATATTCCGAAACCAACCCCTAACTCCCTCACTCTCATATTCTAATTCAATTTCATCTCCCTGTCCCTCTTCGGCAATTCGTACATAACGGTTAAATAAGGCTTGATTCTCCCGATTGCCTGGCAACACCTCTAATAAACGTTGCCCCACAAGCTTTTCAGGCGGAGCTTGCAAAATCTGCCCGGCCACTGGATTGGCATACGTCCACTCAAAATCAATAATCTGCTGTTGTTCATTACGAATAGCTCGTAAAATAGTAAATGCTTCCAGCGAAATATCTTGCGCCACCCGAAACCGATTCTCACTCTCTTGTAAGGTATCTTTAGAATGACGATGCTCCAGGATTTCTTCTTGCAGTTGAGCCGTCCGTTTAGTCAGTAAACGCTTTAAGTCGGCATTAAGTTTTTTAATTTCGGCCTCATGCTGTTTATGCACCGTAATATCACTCGTAACTACCACCACAGCTAAATCAGCAATAGGCAGCGGTGCGGCATTCACACTAAGCCAAACCTCCTTTTGATTTTCAGCCACAAACCCAACCTCTACATTAAAGATAGGCCGCTGTTCCGTTAATGCCCGTGAGGAAGCAAATTCTGAGCGCGGCATGGGGCTACCATCCACTCGTAAATAGTGTCGGTGAGCATAATTATTTTGAAATAATTCTTGGCGCGATAAACGCAAAATTTGGGTCAACGCGTCGTTACAATCAACTAACTGCCCTTTATTATCTATCACTGAAACCCCTACGGGTAAAGTGGCAAAAACAATCCGTGATTTTTCCTCACTCGCCCGCAAAGCCCCCTCGACCTGTTTACGTTTAGTAATGTCTAATTGTAAATGAGTAATCGTACTCCGTAATTGCGCCGCCATGTCGTTAAAAGCATCGGCTAAAATTTTGAGTTCATTTTCTTGGGTCATGATCACATGGGTTTGTAACTCACCGTGACTCAAGGAAATAGCTGCCCTCGTCAGGCGTTGCAGCGGTTGGGTCACTTGTTGGGCTAACCACAGGCCAAGTCCCCCCGCCATGATTACCCCCAAAGTTAAACCCGCCAACATAATCGCCAATAGCTTGAACATAGGGGCGTAGGCTTCACTCACGGGCAATTCAACCACCACCCGCCAATGAGTACTGGAAATATTGGCAACATTACCCAAAACCTCAATCTGCCGTAACCCCTGATACCTTTGCGTCGCCGTGGTTGAGCTAGAGGTAAAAACCTGGCTTAATGGGCTTTGTGAAAGGTCAACAAAGGCAAATTGTGTCGGTAAATTACCCGATTGAGCAATGACAAATTGGCGTTGGTCTACCACATACACATAGCCACTCTGACCCACAATTGTTTCCTCCAGCACCGCCCACAAAAATTTCAAATTAATACGGGCAAATAACATGCCCGCCACTTGATTTTCCCGGTCACGAATAGGTACAGCCAAAATAAGCGTGGGCCAAGTGTGTTGCGGGGCCAACTCAACTAGCCCAATAAAATCTTCCTGCTCCTGAAAAGTCCGCCGAAATAGGGTCGTCGCGCCCCATTCCTGCGGGGCTGTCTCACCAAAAGGAGATAAAAATTGTTGGAGGTGTCCATGCGCGTCGGTTAGACCAACCGATTGATAAGCCTGATTATGGTGTATCAACCCATCCAACAAGTCGCGTTGCGTGGTCGCGTCAAAAGTAGTCAGCCCACGCACCCGCGCCAAATAAGCGAGTTTACGCTGTAGGTCGTCAATATAAGCATTGATTTTTTCCGAAACCACTTGTGCCTGAGCTTGTTGAGTGAGCTGGAGTTGGTTTAACTGGGCCTGTAAACTGATGTAACTCAGGATACTCCCGATCATTAATAAACTCGCCACCACTGCCCCAATCAAAGCTAAGGTTAGTTGGGTCGTAATAGAAAATGAGGAGATTTTTTTCATAACTCGCTCGAAAGTGCATTATATACTCAGTATTTCAAGATTTGTCACCCTCACCCCCCGCCCCTCTCCCAAAGGGCGAGGGAGTCTCTTGTCTCCCCTCTCCCTTTGGGAGAGGGGCGGGGGGTGAGGGTGATTTAGTAGTTGCACTCAAA
>JAIFLK010000296.1 GCA_020049115.1 Chloroflexota bacterium
TCAATAAACCGCAATCTGATGCCCAGATTTTGCAGGCGGTGGCGTTGGCGGGTAAATATAATTTTCCGCAACTTAAGATGTATTTCATGGTGGGGCAGCCGACTGAGCAGGAGGAAGATGTGGCGGCGATTGCTGATTTGGTGTTGCAAGCACGCCAACTTTTCCCCCGTAATATCGCCATTAATGCCACGCCTTACGTGCCGAAAGCGCAAACGGCTTTTCAATGGGCGGCCATGATGCCTGTGGAGACGATAGAGGAACGGGTTAAGTATTTGCAACAACGACTCAATGGGCAAGGGGTGACGGTGCGGAGTGATAGCCCGACATGGTCGGCGGTGGAGGGAGTGTTGGCGCGGGGCGATAGGCGTTTGGGCAAAGTTTTGGCGCGCATGTCGCAACTGAATTTGCGGGAGTGGTTCAGTGCGCTGGAAGCGGAGGGTCTCAGCCAAGCTGATTTCTTACGGGAACGTGACCAAAAAGAGTCACTGCCCTGGGATGTGGTCAATAGTGGCGTGACCAAAGCCTTTTTTAGTTGGGATTTGCGCCGCGCCCATCGGCTGGATATTACGGCAGCTTGTCCGCCTGCGGGCTGCCTCAAATGTAACGCCTGTGATGAGGCTTGGGCGTTGCGCCCCGATTATCAAGCGGCTCTCGGCCCTAACTTGGGCGCGTATGCCAATGGGATTATTCCGTTAATCAGTTAGGCGTTAGACCAATAGGAGATTTTCCATGTTAAAATTTTTTAATACGGCTGGCCCCGTGAATGACCGAGACCATTATTGTTTACCCCCATTGACCCGATTCGATTTGGCGAGCCTTGAATCTTTAATTGCCCAAAAGAAATATTTTGTACTTCATGCGCCCCGCCAAACGGGGAAAACCTCCTCCATGTTGGCCTTAATGAAATATTTGAATGAACAAGGGCAATATCATTGTCTCTATGTGAATGTGGAGATGGCTCAAACGGCGCGGGAAGAGGTCGAAGTAGGCATTAAGACCGTCTTAAATCAAATCGGTTTAATGGCTCAAATTTATTTGAATGACTTTGTTCCTTCAGAATTATGGCCTGATATATTGCATCGGGTGGGCGGTCATTCTGCCCTGCATGAACTTTTATTACGTTGGGCGCAACATAGCCCTAAACCATTGGTGCTGTTTATTGATGAGATTGATGCCTTAGTCGGAGATACCTTAATTTCCGTGTTACGACAATTACGGACGGGGTATACCCAACGCCCCGCCGATTTTCCCCAAAGTATCATTCTCTGTGGGGTTAGAGATGTGCGCGATTATCGGATTCACTCCGCTGCCGAGAAAACGATTATTACGGGGGGCAGTGCTTTTAATGTGAAGGTGAAATCGTTACGCTTGAGTAATTTTTCGGCGCAAGATATTGTGACTTTGTACCATGAACATACTCTTAATACAGGGCAACTTTTTGCGGAGGGAGTGTTACGATATGTGTGGGAATTGACGGAGGGGCAACCCTGGTTGGTCAATGCGCTGGCGTATGAGGTTTGTTTTGAGATGACGGCGGGGCGTGACCGCACTCAGCCGATTACGGTAGAGATAATTAATGAAGCAAAAGAAAATTTGATATTACGGCGGGAAACGCACCTTGACCAGTTGGTGGATAAATTGCGCGAGGAACGGGTGCGGCGGGGGATTGAGCCAATTTTGGCCTCAGAGTCTGAGCCTGAGAATCTAAATGAAGATGACGTACAATATGTCATAGATTTGGGGTTGATTAAGCCCACGAGACCGTTAGAGATAGCGAATCGGATTTACCAAGAGGTGTTGCCCCGCGCCCTAACTAACACGACCCAAATGACCATTACGCATGAAACGGCTTGGTATGTGACAGCAGAGGGGTTACTGGACATGACGAAATTGCTGGCCGCGTTTCAGCAATTTTTCCGTCAACATTCGGAACATTGGCTGGAACGGTTTGATTATAAAGAGGCTGGGCCACAGTTATTATTACAAGCCTTTTTGCAACGGATTGTGAATGGTGGGGGACGGGTGGAACGGGAGTATGGACTGGGCAATAAGCGCACCGATTTGCTGCTGATTTGGCCGTTGCCTGTGGCAGGGTCAAATAATTCGCCCTATAGTCATTCTCAACTTGCTGTCATAGAATTAAAGATATTACATTACACCTTAGAAAAAACCATCACTGAGGGGCTGAAACAAACCTGGGAATACATGGATAAATGTGGGGCGAAGGAAGGCCATCTGGTCATTTTTGACCGTACCCTCGACAAGCCCTGGGCCGAGAAACTCTTTAAGCGCAAACGGACTCACCGCAAACAACCCATTCAGGTTTGGGGCATGTAGTTTGTCCTAGCCCATAAAGGAATTTTATCTGCTCAAGATAGCTATTTCTAATTCTTAATTCCTAATTCCTAATTAACTTTTATGCGTACTTTCATTGCGATTGAACTCACTCCTGATAGCCAGGCCGCGCTGACCAAATTACAGGCGCAATTAAAAGCCACTCTGCCACCTAACATGGTGCGCTGGACGGCTGTGCCGACTATTCATTTAACGTTACATTTTTTGGGCGAAATTGAGTCTAAACAAGTGGCAACGGTGGCGGAGGCCATGCAAGCGAGTGCTGCGACCATGCCCGCGTTTACTTTACAAATCGCGCAATTGGGGTGCTTTCCCAATCTAACGAAACCGCGCATTGTGTGGGTCGGTGTGGCGGGGGAGGTGCCGCTATTGCAACAATTACAATTAGATTTAGGTCGCCGCCTGCAAACGGCCATCAATTTTCAGCCTGAGAGCCGCGCCTATTCGCCTCATCTCACGCTGGGGCGGGTGAAAGATGGTGTAACACCATCAGCGTTGCGCCAACTCGGTCAAGCCATTGAGTCGCGTCATCTCGGCCATTTAGCTGATTTACCCGTGACCGCGCTCACCCTCATGCAGAGTGAGCTGCGGCCTAGCGGCCCGATTTATACGCCGTTGGCACATGGGGCGTTGGGGTAAGACAACGGTATAGGTTGGAGTGTCAAAATTTCATTTTGACAGCGAAAATAAAATTTTCGCACTCCTGAAAAATTTCCTACTGGAGTCCGCAATCCTTTGCGGGCTGTCCGCAAAGAATTGCGGACTCCTACTTTCCATCACCTCAAAATTTATAGATGGAAAAGTTTAACTCCTCACTCATAACGCTTAAAAATAGTCAGTCTGGCGTATTCATGGTATACTTGCTCTATCAAATTGTTGAAAAAGTGAGTAACTTTTGACCACCAAAGTAATTTTTATGGGAACGCCTGAATTTGCCGTTCCTAGTTTGACCGCCTTAATCAAATCTTCAGCCTACCAATTGGTGGCGGTGGTAACTCAACCTGACCGCCCCAGTGGGCGCGGCCATCAATTAACCCCCTCACCCATAAAACAAACGGCGGTAGCGGCAGGTTTGCCGATATTACAGTCTGAAACTTTACGCCCGCCTGAGATAGTGGCGCAACTCGCCGCGTTGCAACCTGATGTAATAGTCGTGGCCGCCTTTGGGCAGATATTACGTCAGGAAGTTTTAACCATGCCGCCGTTTGGTTGCGTGAACGTGCATGCCTCATTGCTCCCCCGTTGGCGGGGCGCAGCCCCCATTGCAGCCGCGATTCAGGCGGGTGACGCTGAAAGCGGTATCACGCTGATGCAAATGGACGTGGGTTTGGACACGGGGCCGATGTTGGCAAAACGGGCAATTGCCCTGCGGCCTGACCATACCACTGAAAATTTAACCCATGAACTGGCTGAACTGGGCGCGGCGTTATTGATTGAAACGTTGCCCGCCTGGTTAGCAGGCCAAATTATCCCCGAACCCCAAGATAATACTCTCGCCACTTTAGCCCCTCGCCTGAAAAAAGAGGCGGGGGCGATTGATTGGCAGCAATCTGCTGTAATAATTGAGCATCAAGTGCGGGCCTTTCACCCCTGGCCTGGCACGTTTACAAGTAGTTTACGCGGCGCATTTAAGGTATTACAAGTGGCTTTAGCTCCCCATGTGACCAACCCTTACCCTGACCAACCTGGCACAGTTTTCAAGCATCAAAAAGAGGTCTACGTTACAACGGGTGAGGGTGTATTGCATTTAATGACCGTTCAACCTCCCAGTAAGAAACCCATGCCTGCCATCGCCATGCTTAATGGACAGCCTGAATTATGGGATAAACAATTAGGAATTAAGAATTAGGAATTAGGAATTAGAAATAATAACTCTAATTCCTAATTCCTAATTCCTAATTACAAATGCACGACGCGGTTAATTATTGTCTTAATATAAGTAATGCTGGCATGGATTTTCTTAAGGTATTAGAAAACCAAATGAGCATTATTGCCGATATTAGCCGAGCAGATATTTTGCTTTATGGGCGTAAATCGGGCAATGAAGGGGTGGTTTTGGCGCATGCCCAACCCCGTTCCATTGCGCGAGTCTATAGCAAAAGCCGCGAGGGGCGGATTATTGATATTAAAGCACGCCCCGAAGTGTTTGAAGCCTTAACCAATGGGACACACCAAAAAGAGGTGCGTAGTTTTATTACGGAAGGTGCGCCCGTAGTGCGGGAGGCGTTCCCAGTCTTTTATCCGCCACCGTTGGGGAGTAATTGGTCTAAACAAGAGGCGAAAATTGTGGCGTGTGTGTGTGTGGTGACGAATTTGATTGAGCATGAGCGTCATCGGCTGCGGAGTCAGGTTTTTAGACGGGCTGTGGAAAACATTCAAGCCATGATGATGCGTGGGCGAGTGTTAGGGGCAGATAAATTAACCTCTTTTGGTGAGCAAGATGGGGTTATTTTTGTAGACAATGACGGAATTATTCGTTATGCGAGTGGGATTGCGGCGAACCTGTATCGGCGGATTGGCTATCGGGAAACGCTGATTGGGCGGCACTTGTCGGAGTTGGAGTCAATGGATGAGGAGCTGCGGCAAGCGGTTTTAAGTGAAAGTGTTTGTCAGGAAGAAGAAATGGAAGAAAATCACCGTTTCTGGGTGCGTAAGGCTTTGCCCATTTTTAGTTATAATGCGAATTATTGGGATTGGTCTAATTGGCTTGATTTTAAAGCGACTACCGAAAAGTGGCATGGGGTATTAATTACCATTCATGACGCGACGGACATTCGCCGCCAAGACCAAGAATTACGCACCAAGAACGCCATGATTCAAGAGATTCACCATCGGGTGAAGAATAACTTGCAAACTATTGCGGGGCTAGTGCGAATGCAATCACGCCGCACTAAGTCGGAGGAAGCTAAAATGGTGTTAGATGAAACCTTACACCGTATTCTGAGTGTGGCGGTGATTCATGAGTTTTTGTCTAATGAAGACTCCAGTATTATTAACATTAAGGAAGTAAGTTATCGGATTATTCATCAATTTAGGCAAGGCATGTTAAGCCCTGACCAGCACATTAATTTGGAGCTAACGGGTGAGCCGATTTATTTGCCCGCCCGTCAAGCCACCGCCTGTTCCTTGATTATTAATGAATTATTACAAAATTCATTAGAACATGGCTTTGCGGATAAAAAAGAGGGCTTTATTCGGGTGCATTTGCAAGACAGTGGCGATGAAGTTATCATTAATGTTTTAGATGATGGCGATGGTTTGCCAGATAACTTTAAGCTCGAACAAACCAATAGTTTGGGCTTACAAATTATCAAACTTTTGGCCGAAGGTGATTTAAGAGGTAAAATCCAGCTAGATAAAGGTCAGACGGCTGGTTTGTCAGTTAAAATTATTTTTCCGAAAATTTTATTTCAAGGGGAACAAGGATGGAAAGAACACGTATCATCGTAGCCGATGATGAGGCTATTGTTAGAACGGATTTGAAGGAAATGTTGACCAGTTTGGGTTATTTGGTCATCGGAGATGTGGGCGACGGCCAAAGTGCGGTCAATTTAGCCCGCGAGTTAAAGCCAGATGTCGTCCTTATGGACATTAAGATGCCTGATTTAGATGGCATTGCGGCGGCTAAAATCTTGACGGAAGAGCATATTGCGCCAGTGGTATTACTCACGGCTTACAGCCAAAAAGAGTTAGTTGACCGCGCCCGTGAAGCAGGGGTGGTAGGTTATTTAGTGAAACCTTTCCGCGAGTCGGATTTATTGCCCGCGATTGAAATTGCTCTCGCTCGTTTCAAGGAGTTTAGCGCGATTCATCAAGAGGTGTCTGATTTGCAATATGCCCTTGAAACCCGTAAGTTAGTGGAACGAGCCAAAGGCATTTTGATGGATACGCAAGGGTTAGATGAACAAGTTTCCTTCCGTAAAATTCAAAAGATGAGCATGAATACCCGCAAATCTATGAAAGAAGTGGCAGAAGCTATCATTTTGGCGCACCAAGCAACCAAACAATAAAGCAAGGCGTGGCTACAACGAATTTAGAAATAAACGAATAAAAGACTCAGTTAGTCATCCGATGACTACCCCCCAAATCTTGAAATACTGAGACTCGATGGCTATTTTGGAGTGCAACGCTTTAGCTTTGCGCCACCAAAAATGAGCAAAGCTGAAGCGTTGCACTCCTTTCGCTTATTTCTTCATTCGTTGTAGCTTTTTTAACTATGACAACATTGCGTATTGCGCTGGCTCAAATCAATAGTACGGTAGGTGACATTACGGGCAATGCGGCCAAAATGATAACCTATCTGGGGCGCGCCCAAGCGGTGCAGGCCAATTTGGTGTTATTCCCTGAAATGTCGCTGCCAGGCTATCCACCTGAAGATTTATTGCTTAAACCTGATTTTACGGCCGCGAATCGGGCCGCGCTGGAAAGTTTATTGCCTCACACGCATGGCCTGACGGCGGTGGTGGGGTTTGTTGACCGCCAAGAGGATTTATTCAACGCGGCGGCGGTGTTGCATGATGGACAATTGGTGGGGATTTATCACAAAACATTTCTGCCTAATTACGCCGTATTTGATGAAGACCGTTATTTTGCGGAAGGCAACACGCCCATTTTATTTACTATTCCCTCGGCCAACCCCACCACACCCTCCATTACTTTTGGGGTAAGCATTTGCGAAGATATTTGGTATCCTGCGGGGCCGCCGCAGGCTCAGGCGGCGGCAGGTGCAGAATTATTGCTTAATATATCGGCCTCGCCCTATCAAAATGGCAAAATTCAATATCGTGAGCAGATGATGTGTGTGCGGGCGATTGATGATTTGGCGATTGTGGTTTATTGTAATTTAGTCGGTGGGCAAGATGAGTTAATATTTGATGGCAGCAGTTTGATTGTCGATGAGCGCGGCCAGATTTTGGCGCGGGGTAAATCCTTTGAGGAAGATTTTATGGTGACGGATATTAACATGAGCAATGTTTTTCGCCACCGTTTAAGCGACCCGCGTCGCCGTAAGAGTAATTTTCCCTCAATTTATAACGATACATTTCAACGAATTATGTTGACCACGCCCTTTGACCGTCAACCTAAATCGCCCTTAGAACCTGCCATGGCCCCATTGCTTGACCCTGTTGAGGCGGCCTATAAAGCCCTCGTTTTGGCAACGGGGGATTATGTGCGGAAAAATGGCTTTCAGAAAGTTGCGCTCGGTTTATCAGGCGGGATTGATAGCTCATTGGTGGCGGCGATTGCGGTTGATGCGTTGGGCGCGGAGAATGTGATTGGGGTTCTCATGCCGTCGCGCTATTCCTCTGACCATTCTAAAAGTGACGCAGCGGATTTGGCGGAACGGTTGGGCATGCGTTACGAAACCATTGCGATTGAACCCGCGTATCAAGCCTATCTGGAAATGTTACAAACGGTTTTCGCGGATACTCAACCTGGCGTGGCGGAGGAAAATTTACAAAGTCGGGCGCGGGGCAATACGCTCATGGCGTTGAGCAATAAATTTGGCTGGATGATTGTAACTACGGGTAATAAAAGTGAGATGGCCGTAGGGTATGCGACCATTTATGGTGACATGGCGGGTGGTTTTGCGGTGATTAAAGATGTGCCAAAAACGTTAGTTTATCAACTTTGTCACTACCGTAATCAAATAAGTTACGTTATTCCTGAAAATGTCCTCACTAAACCGCCCTCAGCCGAGTTGCGCCCTGACCAAAAAGATACCGATTCGCTGCCTGAATATGACATTTTAGATGCGATTTTAGCGGCCTACATTGAAGATGAATATAGTGTGGCCGAGATTATTGCGGTAGGTTTCGATGAGGCGACGGTTAGGCGGATAATTCAATTGGTTGACCGTAATGAATATAAACGCCGCCAAGCCCCGCCTGGCCCCAAAATCACTTCCAAAGCCTTTGGCAAAGACCGCCGCTTGCCGATAACCAATCGGTATCGGTCGGCGTAAGTTGATCCTTCATGAGCGATAAGCACATTTTATTAGTAGATGACGACAAATTTATACTGACCTTTTTGGAACACACCATCAAAAAATTAGAGCCAAATTGTCAGGTGGTGATGGTGATGACCGGGCCAGAGGCTGTGGAACAGTTGCAACAGCAACAGTTTGATTTGCTGATTACGGATTATCTCATGCCAGGGTTGAGTGGAATTGATTTGGCGAACGCGGCGCGTTATATCTCGCCAGATACGGCGGTGGTGCTGATGACCGCCCACGCGACGGAGCAACTCAGCCATACGATTGAATTGCTGAATGTGAATGCTTACATTCGCAAGCCGATTAATTTGGCACAAGTGCGTAAGGTGGTGGTAGAAACACTGGGCGAACCTGATGCGCCTGAACCCCTTGCTCCAGCGACGCAACAAGAGTTGGAAAAAGAGATTAATCAACGGTTGCAAACATTACGTGTTAATACTGGCGCACGCTTTATTGTGCTAACCACTTTGGGGGGGGGGGGGGTGCAGGAAGTGGGTGCAGTAAATAAAGAGGAAGCCCACCAAATTGCTATGTTGACGGCGGCTAACTATCAAGCGAACCGCCAATTGGTGCATTTGGTGGATAGCCAGCCTGTTTATCGCTCTAGCTCTTTGGAGAGCCAAGATTATGATATTTATACGTATGATATTAACGATGATTTCTTATTGGCGGTGGTTTTTGGCAAAGAAATACGGGCGGGGGTGATTTGGGTTTATACTAAACAGGCTGCCGATGCGCTGATTCCACTGGTGAGCCAACTGGTGGCGGATGAATTTGATGAGGTGATTAGCGTTAAGTTAGCGTTGCGATTGTATTAGCCGGAAGGATAATGTTAGCCATTATAAGGTTTCAAACCTTATAATGGCTTTTTTTATTTTAAGGTAAATTAAACTGACCCAGTGGGACTTCAACGAGGCCATTAGCTACCAACGGGGCTTGGCTGTCGGGGTGGTAGAGGACGATTACGACGGTATATTGCGCGGGGGCTAGATGGGGCGGGAGGGGGAGTAGGTAATATTCATTTACGGTTTCGGGCGGCCAGAGGCTGGTGCCTTGATGAAAATTGTGGCGCAGGGTGCGGTCTTTTTGGGCGACGCGCTTACCATTGGGGGCGATAAGGCGGAAGGAAACTTTGTAATCTACGTCCATGTGACTTAGGGGCGCAAGGGTTATGGCAACGGGTAGCCACGCGCCATGAATGGTTTGGGTGGCAATGTAGGCCGCATCAATCCGTAATAAATTGTCGAAATTAGCGGCCATGGGTTGATTAATGGCGGGTAATTTGAAGGCGGTGGTTTCAGGGTTGCGCTGCCAGGTATCCACGTCATAAACGGGAAAGGATTCATGCTTAAGCAGAGTGGCTTGAGTGGTAAGTAAATATGTTAGTAATTCTTTCTCATCTGCGGCTTGATGTTTGTCGGCTGTCCAGCGAATAACGCGCATGGTGTGGTTGGCGTGGCTGAGGCAGATTTCGGCGTTATGTTCATCAACGGGTAAGTACATGTAGGGCGCGTTGGTGGCGACGGCTAAATTGGGCGGGTGGCTGTAGGGTGTATCAAGCAGGTAATCTATCGTATAATGACGGGCTTCAATGTCGGCGCGGATGTCCATCGGGATAATATAGGTGACTTCTGCTGGGGCATGGGCAATGTCCTCTACTAGGCGCATGGCGTAGAGGTCAACGGGCAGGGTGAAGTCGGTGGAGTGCGGCCAGAGGATGAAAAAGTGAGAAATGAGAAATAAGAAATGAGAAATGAGAAATGAGAAATAAAAAATGAGAGGTGAGAGGTGAGAGGTGAGAGGTGAGTAGTGAGTAGTAATAATTGGCAACTGACGATTGACAAATGACACAGAACTATGGAGGCCAATTGCAAGAAGGGCGTAGGTGGGGACAATTGTCCCTAGCAGGCGGAGGTGGTGGGGCGCGCCTTCAGGGGCGAGGATGGCGGGGAAAAGCATGATGAGCCACCATGTGAGTAATAAACGGTAAGGTGATGGGGTAGGCGCGGTGAGGCTGTGATAAAGCGTAATGATGAGGCCAATGAGAAAAAAGGGGGCTAAATAAATGGGAATGGCGGGTTGATGGGGCAGGTTGACCAGGGGATTGGCATCTCCTGTGAGGCCAAAAAATGTGCCAAGCGTTTCGGCGGTGGTTTGACGTAAGGTGCCGAGTAAATCGCCATGATTCCAGGTGGGGTTGAAAATGGAGACGGTGCTAGAACGGGCGACGAAATCATCGGGATGTTGGATGAAATAGAAAACGAGTGGACTGAGAAAGATGGCTAACCAAAGGTAGTGAATGGCAAGGCTGCACCACGCGGAAGGCACGGAGGCGCGGAAAGAGCTGACAGGTTTTAAAAACCTGTCAGCTCTGGTTTCGGTGATGGTAAAAAAAAGTAATATGAGGGGCAATAAACGGGCGGCGAGGTAGGAGTAGATGGCAAGGGCGAGAAAAAGGGCGGTGGTGGAGGGGCGAAGTGGGAAGTGAAAAGTGAGAAATGAGAAATAAGAGGTTTTTGAAAGTTGGGAGGTCTGATTTTTACGATGCGTCCAAAAGTGGCTCATGGCGAGGGTGGCGAAAAGGGGCAATAGGATGGCGCGGAAACCGAGGCGGCTAAAATGAAGCTGCCATTCGGAAAGGGTGAGTAATAACATGGTAAGTAAGGCTAACCAACGGTTTGTGGGGAAAAGCCGTCGCATGAGATTGTAACTTACGGCAATGGTTAAAAGGCTGATGGCGACGGCAGGCAGTTTGATGGCCAAGGGCTGACGGCCAAGCATGGCGGTGCTAAGAGCAATGAGGTAAGGCCATAACGGTTCCTTACCGCCACCAATCGGCCACCAAATGCGGGGTTCGCCATGCAGGATGTCGAGCGCGGCCACACCACCGCCCGCGACATCGAAATTTAGCCCTGGGGGGAGGGTGGGGAGATAGGCGAGGCGGAGGGCGGTGGCGAAAAGTAAGATAATGAAAGGTGAAAGGTGAGAGGTGAGAAATGAGAGGTAAAAAGTGAGAGGTAAGAAAAAAATCTTCTTATTTCTCACCGCTAATTTCTCATTTCTAATTTCTAATTTCTCACGTCTCATTTCTCACCTCTCATTTCTTAATTATTATGGGTGGGCCGAGGGGGGTATTGGTGGCGGTGTTATAAACAACAATTTCAAAGTGAGTGAGCGAGATTTGGTCAGGGGCGGATAGCTCTAGGGTGTGGGTGTCGGCGATAGTGTCGCCTGGTCGCCATTGGGTGGTGGGCAGGAGGCCGTTGAGAGGCCAGCTATCTTGTTGCGCTAAACGGCGATTATCGGCAGCCAGGGCGCGCAGGGAAATGGTGTAATCGGTTTTAATGGGTGCCAGGGCATGCCAATAAAGCGTAATGGTGGAGGTGGCACTGAGTTGATAACCCGCCAGCCGCATGATGTTTTCTAAACCAATATTAAGTGGCATGGCGGTGGGGGGAATGTCGGTTAAGATGCGCTTGGTATTACGATAGATGTATATATAAGGTACGCCTTGAATAGAGATAATTTTTTCGGGTGATTGGGCTTCATAATAGCGTACTATTTCAGGGCTAGGGGCGAGGCGTTGCCGTTGTGCCAGATATAATACGACATAATCGGCGCGCCAGGCGATGTCATTGGTGTAAAAATTTTCGCCCGTGCCGACGAAATAGGGTAATAGGGTTTGTGAGGGCGTGGAGGCGACATAAAGTTGGGCGGCGTTGGGTTTGGTGTTGAGGTAGGCGGCGGCTTGCTCCATGCCTTCGCCCCAACCCATGAGGACGGTTTCAGCGGCGCGGGCGGGGCCGCCCATGAGGGGATTGAAGTAGGTGAGATAGTAGGGATAGTAACTTATTGTAGGGTAGAGATGAATCAGGAATAGGAGGGTGTAGGCGATAAAAGTGATTCGGGTAGGAGTCCATAATTTTTTATGGACAGCCCGCAAAGAATTGCGGACTCCTGTGTAAATCATCATAAATTCTAACAAACCGTACCAGCCAATCGCGGCGAGTAAGTCTATAAAGGGAAATAACGGTAAGAGGTAGCGGTCTTGCTTTTTGGGACTGAGTTCGCCAAATAAAAGGAGGCTTATGACGAAAAACCACAACAGACGTAAGATAGTGACATGAGGAGTGGTTCGTTTGATAGTGGCGATTAACCCTATGAAAGCCAACCCTAAGCCTAATAAAGTGACGGGCGTGAGGCGAAATAAAGTGACATAAGGATAGAACCATACACCAGGGTTGAGGGTGGGCTGGCCGAAAAAGTAGACGAGATGCCCTTCGTCTACCTTGCTAAAAGTTTCGCTGACCATGCGCTCAATGGTGGTAATGGGCGCGACCCACATGGCAGGCCAAAGGATGATGAAGGTGACGAGGGAGATGAAACCCCAGAAAGTGAGAAATGAGAAATGAGAAATGAGAATGTTTTTGCGGTAATCAATAGCAATGTAGAGTACGGTTAGGAGGATGACGAAGGGGGCCATGAATTGGCCTGGGGCTTTGGTGAGGGCGGCGAGGCCACCGCAGATGGCGGAGAGGGTGAGGAGTGAATAATTAGAAATTAAAAATGAGAAATAAGAAGTGAGAGGTGAGAGGTGAGAGGTTGACTTTTGGGCTGATGAGCTGACTAACTGACTAGCTGACGGGCTGACGGGCTGACAGACTGACCGACTAACTAGCTGACTGTTATAAATGGCAAGGGTGGAGATGAGCATGAAGACGGTGACGGGGGCATCGCCATGCACGACGCGGGAATGGGCTAGGTAGAAGGGGTCGAAGGCAACGAAGAGCGCGCCGAGGAGGGCGACAGGTTCAGGTAAAAGGCGGCGGGTGAGCAGGTAGATGACGGGGACGGCGGCGGCAGTTAAGATGGCGTAAGGCAGATGAACTGCGACTAAAAGTTGGGTGATGTTGCTGTAAAGATAGGTGGAGAAAGGTGGGTAGTTATGGCCTGTTAACGGGGCGAGTAAATATTGCCCTATTAGTCCCAGACTCGTTAGCCAACTTATGGTCACGCCAGGGTAGAAGTGCCAATAGGTGCCGCGTAAATCACCCCGAAGTAGGGCGGTAATGACCTCGCTGGAGGCGGAGAAAATATTGTGGGCTTCATCAGTTGTAATGAAACGGTCTAGGCCAATGACGCGGGGGATCAGGGCAACAACAAATAAAATGAGAAATAAGAAATTAGAAGTGAGAAGTGAGAGGTAAAATTTCTCATTTCTCACTTCTAATTTCTCATTTTTTACTGCTAATTTCTTATTTCTCATTTTTCACCTCTTATTTCTAAGTTGATGGCATTTTCGCCAGAGGTGTCATGGGCGAGAGGCAAGCGGGCGAGGGTGTCTAGTTGGTAGAGGCCAATAAATAATTGGTAATGGTTGGGTGGTAAATTGGTGGGCAGGGTCATGATTAACGGGTCAATCAGGGTTTCGCCTACGCGCCAATGACTGGTGGGGTAGCTGCCGTCAAGGGGTTGGCGGTCTAATTGAGCTACTGTCACACCCTCAGCATTACGTAAATGAACGAAAACGGTGTAATCAGTTGGCATGGGCGCGAGGGTTTGCCAAAATAAAGTGAGTTGGAGTTGGTTGGTTTGGCGGCGTTGGCTGTAGCCTGTGAGTTGAATTGTTGAGCCAAATTGAGCGTTGAGGGTTTGGTCGGGTTGATTGGGCAACGGTTGGCGGTCAGGGTGGGTGAGGTAAACGAAAGCGTTATCATGCGCCCAAAGTTGGTCAAATTGGCGGGTGAGCAGGGCTTGCCAACTGCCCCCAAAGTAGACGGGTTGGCGAATGGAGTCGGTCACATACCACACGCGGGCATGGCGATTGAGGACAGTGTTAAATTCTGTTACAGTACCTAACCAGGGCGCGCCTGCCCAACGGTCTATGGGCGCGGTGTCGCGATTGAGCAGAAATTGGTCAGATTGAAACTCTGCGGTGAATCCGTCTACATGGCCGAGATATAGGGCGGCGGCGGGGCTGTTCATGGTGAGCAGGACATCGCCTGGTTGCCAATTTGCATGGACGTAGGCGAAGGCTTGTTCGTAGGCAGGTTCGGGGGTGTCTAGGGCGAGGCGGAGGGAGGGGAGAATCAGTAATGAATAAGGAATAATGAGTAATGAGAAGTGAGAGGTGAGAAGTGAGAGGTGAGAGGTTGATTGATTAGCTGACAGGCTAACTAGCTGATAGCTGAGTTGCGCGGCGAGGAGGTAGAAGAGGGGGAGATACATGACGAAATAGCGCGGGTTGCGGCGGGAGGAATCGAGGAGGGTGAGGGCTTGGAGGATGATGAGACCAAAGGTAATGAGTAGAAACATGGTAAAGGGGTTAAGGGGAAGGGAATTTGGTGCAGACCGTATAGGTTTTAAAAACCTATACGGTCTTGGCAAAAACTTTGTGGCAAAATGATAAAGCCAGACGCTAGCCATGATAACTAAACTTAATATGGTGATGAGGGTGAGCCAATAAAGGTGGGGAACGCCAAATTGCCGCGCCAGAAATTTTTCGCTATCGGCCCAGTTTAGGCTAAAACTGGTTTGATAGGTAACGGTGGTGATGAGTTCGCTCGAAATGTCGCTACTGTCGGGGCTGTTTAGGGCGGGTTTGCCGAGCGGTTGGCCGAGCCGTTTGATGAAGATTGAGCCGATGATGATGAGAATTAATAAAAGGAATTGGGAATTAGGAATTAGGAATTTGAAGGTTTTAATTCCTAATTCCCAATTCCTAATTCCTAATTCCCCCACGCCCCAGGCAATGAGCAACGGTGGAATGAGTACCAGCGCGCCAAATTGGGTGAGGAGGGTGGCGGCGAGGGCGAGGAGGGCGTACCACCGATAATGGGGTTGGGTCAGGCTGAGGTAGGTGAAATATACTGTTATGAGAACTAAGAGGGTGGCGAGGGCATACATGCGCGCCCGTCCGCCCCAAACCATGCCTTCGGGACTGAGGGCGAAGAGGGCCGCGGCAAACAGGGCGGGCTGTGGGTTGCGCCAAGCGCGCCGCCCCATAACAAAGATGACGGGGATAGTGAAGGTGCTGACCAGTAGACTCGGCCAACGGGCTAACATTAAGCCCCATTGCGCGGCCTGCCATTGGTCGCGCGGGCTGTGGATAAACATGGCGGTGAAGGGGGTCATGAGGTAAGTGGCGAGAAGGCCATGTTCGTAGAATAAGCCCGATGGGAGGCGCGGCCAGCCATATTCTGTAATTTGGCGTGCCGCGAGGACGGAGATGTATTCATCAAAAAAGGGGTGGCTGGTGGTTAGATAGTGTAATCTAAGGGCGAAGCCGAGTGAGATGAAAATGAGAAGTGAGAGGTGAGAGGTGAGAGGTGAGAAATGAGAAATGAGAGGTGAGAGGTGAGAGGTTTTTTGGTTGTTGATTATTTTGGATGTGGGCATGGGGGTTTGCGGTATTTTTTAACGGCAATGGTGAGCAAGGCGACGATTTTATCACATGCGCTTAGACGATGTTGTATGACTTCAGGAGGAATTAAATGTCTCAGTTTGAAATAACGGCTGCGAGTTTCGCGGGCAGAACCGAGCGCGACGCGGAGATAATAGGCATATTCGGGACGTTCTATGCCGCGCCCAAACCCTTCATCTATATTGGCACTAATCGAGTCGCTGCTCCGAATGAGTTGATTAATTAAGGCTTTGCCACGAATATCATCTTTGAGGCGGTCACAATCCTCCCACACCAAATCAAATAGTAAGAGAGCTTTAGAATAAGCGGGGAATTTCCAAATCAAATCGGTTTTTAATTTTTCAGGCACTTCATCTACCCATGACTTATAATTCATCATTTAATCCCCTTCTTATTTCTTACTTCTCATCTCTCACTTCTTACCTCTCATTTCTTAATTCTCTCATACACCCGCACATATTGCTCGGCAATGTACTCCCAGGCAAATTCTTGCTCGGCGATTTTGCGGCTTTCTTTGCCCATGCGTTGCCGTTCATAAGGATTATCAATCAATTGGGTGAGCCGTTCGGTCAGGGCGGCGCGGTCATGGGTGTTGACCAGATAGCCATTTACGCCATCTTGCACCAACTCGCTGAGGCCAGAGGCGCGGGTCGCAATAATGGGTAAGCCGCAAGCCATGGCCTCTAGCACGGTGTTGGGCATGCCCTCCCAGGTGGTGGCGGTGACGAAAACATCGGCCTGACGGTAAATTTGCACTAAATCGTCACGCTCTAGCCAGCCAAGAAAGCGCACATGTCTGCTCAAACCATGCTCAACCGTGAGCCGTTCTAAATTGGCGCGGGTTGAGCCGTCGCCCACTAAACTTAATTCAAAGTTATCTATGCCACTGGTTTTAAGTTGCGCCGCGACCTCTAGCAAACTCTCCACATTTTTAAAGGCGTTGAATCGCCCCACAAATAAGAGCCGTACTGAGCCGTCATGGGCGCGCTGACGGGGCGGAATAAAGATGGATAATTCAATGGCATTGGGAATGACCTCAATGGGCATATCGGGGGCGGTATTGAGGGCGTAACTGCGTAAACCGTTAGAGACGGCAACAATGGCGTTAGCATCGCGCCACATCCAACGGATGAAGGGGCGTAAAATTTGATAATGTTTGGCAAAGCGTTTCACTTCATCGGAAGGCACATCGGCCCCGCGTAAGGAAATGAGATAGGGCAGGCCGTAAATTCGCTTAAGAAACCAGCCGAGTGGTCCGTCAGGAATGCCGAAAAATACATGCACCACCTCTGGCTTAAACTCACGGGCTTGCCAAAAACAGTGCCAAAAGCCACTCAGTAAAAATGTTCCCATCTCCCACGTCGAGCAATAATCTTGCCGTTGCCGTAGGACAGGAATCCGCCGAATTTCTACCCCGTCCTTAAACTCCACTGTTTTCAGGCCGCGCATAGGGCTGATGAGTTCCCAGGTTAGCCCCGTATTGCGTAAGATGAAGCCCGCCAGTAATAGTAAGGTGGCGAGAATGGTAAAGCCGTGGTCGCTGAGGTCTTTATCAAACATAACTTTAATGTAAAGCAGATAAATCCATAAAGATACGCCAATGAAAACGGCCATGTTGCCAAACGGGGTATAAAGTTGGGTGGGGCGGCTGGTAATGACCCGCACCGTATGGCCCATTTCGACGAGTGACGCGGCGATTTTTTGGCTGGCCTTGCCGCCGCCCGCGCCAATGGGGGGAAATTCGTAATTGATGATGAGGATACGCATGGGCTTATTTTATAGCAATCAGGCGGGGTTGTCATATTTGGGGCAAAGAAGAGGACGCGGCTGGACGCGGATTTTTGAAACAAAAAGAAAAATCC